>JANPKX010000387.1:0-2833 GCA_031426235.1 Alphaproteobacteria bacterium
ATTCTGCCGGCGCATCGCCGCCATGGCGGCTTCCAGCTCGGCCGGCGAGATCTTGCCGTCCTTGTTGGCGTCGACGAGGTCGAATCGCTCGGCCCGGCGGCCAGCGGCGACCCACTCGTCCTTGGAGACGGCGTTGTCGCCGTTCTTGTCCATCGCTTTCACGGCATCAGCGGGCGACGGCATCTGGGCCTGGGCGGCGTCAGCGAGGGCAAGCAGCGAGGCGGCGGCGGCGGCAGCAAGTATCAGCGTGCGCATTGGATCGATCTCCCGGTTCGAGCGCCCATTGGGCCGCCTCGGCGTTGCAGCCGTATTGCGTGATTGTGGCGGCTCAGTGCTTGCCACGGTCGCGCCCGAAGTTCGGCTCGGCGCTTTCCTGGCCCATGGCGACGATGCCGCGACGGATTTCCCGCGTTCGGCTGAACAGCTCGAACAGTTTGTCGCCCTCGCCCCAGCGGATCGCACGGCTGAGGGCCTGCAGGTCCTCGGTGAAACGACCCAGCACCTCGAGCACCGCATCCTTGTTGGTCAGGAACACGTCGCGCCACATGGTCGGATCGGAGGCGGCGATGCGGGTGAAGTCGCGGAAGCCGCCGGCCGAATACTTCATCACCTCGGCCTCGGCGACGCCCTCGAGGTCCGCCGCGGTGCCGACGATGTTGTAGGCGATCAGGTGGGGCAGGTGGCTGGTGATCGCCAGCACCAGATCGTGATGGCGGGCGTCCATCTCCTCGACCCGGGCGCCCAGGCGCGTCCAGAAGTCGCCCAGCTGGTCCACGGCGGCCCGATAGGGGACATCGGTGCGGGGATCGGGCGTCAGGATGGTCCAGCGGTTCTGGAACAGCTCGGCGAAGCCCGCGTCCGGGCCCGACTGCTCGGTGCCGGCGATCGGATGACCCGGAACGACGAAAACGCTGTCCGGCAAGGTGGCCTTCAGCGCCTCGGCCACCGCGCCCTTGACCGAGCCCACGTCGGTGACGGTGGCGCCCGGCTTCAAACCTGGCGCGGCCGCCCGGGCCGCCGCCTCCATGGCCATCACCGGGACGGCGAAGACCACCAGGTCTGCGTCCAACACGGCCTGGCCGGCATCGCCCGTAACCGCGTCGGCGTAGCCCAGCTCGACGATCCGCGCGCGCGCCGCTTCGGAGGTCTCGGCGACGACGACGCGGCCCGCCGCGCCCGCCACCCGCGCGGCCAGGATCACGGACGAGCCGATCAGCCCGCAGCCGATCACCGCCATCGTTCCGTAGACGGGGGTGGTCATGCCGTCAGGACCGCAGGAAGCGGGTCAGCAGGTCGATCACGTCGCGGTTGTGCGCCTCCAGCCCGATGGTGATGCGCAGGTGGTCGGGCAGGCCGTAGTTGGAGACGCCGCGCGTCAGATAGCCATTGGCCGCCAGGAACGCCTCGGCCTCGCGCGCGGTCCGGCCCGGCTTGGCGGGAAAGGCGGCCAGGACAAAGTTGGCCTCCGACGGCACGACCTCCAGCCCCAGGCCGCCCAGCTGTTGGGTCAGCCATGGCCGCCACTGGGCGACATGGTCGCGTGAACGGGCCTGGAATTCCGTGTCGGCCAGCGCCGCCACGGCCGCCTGCTGCGCGGCGATGGACGTGTTGAAGGGCGCGCGGATCCGATCGACCGCGTCGGCGATCAGCGGCGGACAATAAGCCCAGCCGATCCGCAGGGCCGCCAGGCCGTGCAGCTTGGAGAAGGTGCGGGTGACCACGACATTGTCATGGCGGCGCGCCAGTTCGAGGCCCTCGTCGAACCTTGGATCGGTGGCGAACTCCGAATAGGCGCCATCGATCACCAGTACGACCTGGGGCGGCAGGGCGGCCTGCAGCGCGCCGAGGTCATCGCCGGTCATGAAGGTTCCGGTCGGGTTGCCCGGCTGGGTGATGAACACCAGGCGCGTGCGCTCATCGACCTGGGCCAGCGTGGTCTCGACGGACAAGCGGTAGTCCGGCTCGGCGGCCATCCGGACCTGGGCCTGGCAGGCGCGAGCGCCGATGGCGTAGGCCGAGAAGCCGTACTGGCCCATGACGATGTTGTCGCCGGGCTCCAGGAAGACCTGGTTCAGCAGGTGGAGCACCTCGTCCGTGCCGTCGCCGAACACCAACCGTTCCGGTTCGAGGCGAAAGTGCTGGGCCACGGCGGCGCGCAGGACGCTGGCGCGGCTGTCGGGATAGATGTGCAGGCTGTCGGCGGCGGCGATGAACGCGGCGCGAGCGCTGGGACTGGCGCCCAGGATGTTCTCGTTGGAGGACAGCTTCACCGGATCGGCGACGCCGTCCACCTTGGACTTGCCGGGCACATAGGCCTGGATGTCCAGGATCCCAGGCTTGGGAAGCGGGCCAGGCGCCTGGGCGCGGTCGAGGGTCTCGGACGGCTGGGACATGGTCGGACTTGCAGAAGGCGTGGCGCCCGCGGGCGGGAGGGGCCTTTTACACGTCAAGCGGCGCCGGTGCAGCCCCGATCACGCCGCTGAGGCGACCGGGCGCGCGGGCCAGACGGGCATCGTCGGCCTGGTAGAATCCGGCCATCACGAAGAGCTTGAGGCCTCCGGTCTCGACCACCAGGCTCGCGGCGACGCCATCACGGCTCAAGGCGTCCTCGATCGCCGTGGCGGGCCCGGGCGCATCGCTGACCCAGAAGGTGAGGTCATCGCCGGTCGGCTCCACGGCCACCGCCGCCACGCAGAGCGCCGAGGTGGGTCCCCAGGCGTTGAGGCAGGGCAGGGCGGCGAACACCTGCAGCGCCGGCTCGGCCAGTAGCCGGCCCCACCACGGACTATCGGGCGTCAGCGCGCAGACCGCCACGCCGCCGGGCGTGCGGGCG
>JANPKX010000388.1:0-2083 GCA_031426235.1 Alphaproteobacteria bacterium
GGCTGCGGCGCAGTTGGCGGCGAGTTTTTCGTAGCGAGTGGCGACCCGCCGGAAGTTTTTGAGACTGCAGAACATGCGCTCAATGAGGTTGCGTCGCCTGTCTGCCTGTACATCTTCAGAAACTTTGAGACATGCGGGAACCGGATTTAGCGGAGAGTTGGCATCATCTGGGATTGATGATTGGGCGGCGATTTTGCGATGGTTCAAGCGACAATGTTCCATGGTCTGGCATTTGTTGCTGGCCGCTGGCCGCTGGCCGGTGGCGCAGGATGTCGGCGGCTCGGCCGAAGTAGGCGTTTGACGGGTGCCATCAGTCCAGAGGCAACTCGTCTCCAGTTGGGTGCACGTCGCCCAATCCTGACCGGCCTTCGGGCCACGAGGGATTTCCACTCGGCCAGGGCAGCTGAGCGGCTTTGGCGGTAGAGGTCCAGGCTGATCCAGGCGGCCTGCCAGTGGTTCACTGGCCACGGCTGCCATTGTCCGATTTCCCCCCATCTCGGACACTGGTGACTCCCGCTTCCGGTCACGACGGTCGTCCGTTCCGACCCGTTGCGGACAGTACCGGGGCCGCACACCCCGGCACAGGCGGGGCCAGACGCCGCCCCGGCTCACAATGGCTGGACTCTTTCGTCGCGTTCCTTATTCGTTCACGTCATGCCGGAACGCTTTCCCATGCCATGGACCATCAAGCCGCACGAGCAGGCGTGGGAGGTCCGGGACGCCAGCGACTTCCCGATCGCCTATGTGTATTTCGCGGGCCGGGCCGTGGTCGGGACAAATCCGGAGCGGCTGACGCGCGAACAGGCGCGACGGATCGCGGCGAACATCGCGCGATTACCGGAGCTGCTGGCGACGCGCGGGTGAGGGGGCTCCGGCAACGGGTCGGCGTCCGCGCGAGCACAGGCGCCGCAGTCTACTTCAGTTTGCGATCGAAGAAGTCGACCATCTGGAGGGCGCGGTGCTTGCGGTTGGCGGGCGTCCAGCCACCGCGGTGCCGGAGGCCCGGATAGACCATGGTCTCGAAGGCCGTCCCCGCCGCCTGCAGGGCGAACAGCACCCGGGTGGAGTGGTCGAAGGTCACGTTGTCGTCGGCCATACCGTGCATCAGCAGCAGCGACCCGTCCTTGAGCCGGGGCAGCCGGGAGACCACCTCGCTCGCGCCGTAGCCGGCCGCGTTGTCGGCGGGCGTGCCCATGTAGCGCTCGGTGTAGTGCGTGTCGTAGAGCCGCCAGTCGGTGACCGGGGCCCCCGCGACGCCGGCCTTGAACGGGCTATCCGGCGCGGTGAGCAGCAGCAGGGTCATGTAGCCGCCGTAGGACCAGCCGGTGACGCCGATCCGGTCCTTGTCCACATAGGGCAAGGTGGCGAGGTAGCGCGCTCCGGCAATCTGGTCGTCGACTTCCAGCTGGCCCATGCGCCGGTCGATCGCGGTCTTGAAGGCGGCCGTGCGGTTGGGGGTGCCGCGATTGTCCAGCTCGAACAGGATGTAACCGGCATCCAGCAGGATCTGGTCTTCCGGCGAGGCCCAGGCTTGTTGCACCATGGCGGCGCCCGGCCCGCCATAGACCTGGACGATCACCGGATAGCGCTTGGCCGGGTCGAAGCCCGGCGGGGTGCGCAGCGACCAGTAGAGGTCCTGGCCGTCCGCGGCCTTGACCGTCCCGAACGTCGGCTCCCGCAGGCGCGCGGCGTAGGGCCAGAGCGGATGCCCGGGCTTGAGGGCGTTCTCCTCGATCCAGCGGACGCGCGTTCCATCGGGGGCATAGAGCCCGGTCTGGGGCGGCGTCTTGAGGTCGCTGTAGGTTCCGGCGAAAGCGCCGCCCTTGTCGGCCACGGTGATCGCCCAGGTCCCGCCGCCCGAGGTCAGGGCCTTCGGCTGGCCCGGCTTGGCGTAGGAGACCGAATAGATGCGCCGCTCGAGCGGTGAATCCTTGTGAGCGGCAAAGATCACGCGCGAGGTTGTCTCGTCCACGCCCTCGATCTGCTCGACGGGCCATTCGCCCTTGGTGACCTGGCGGATCAGCTTGCCGTCGGCGGCGTACAGATAGAGATGCAGATAGCCCGAGCGTTCGGACGACCAGAG
>JANPKX010000389.1:0-6511 GCA_031426235.1 Alphaproteobacteria bacterium
GCGCACGATGCCGCCGCCGCGATGACGGGGGTGACGCGCCGGATGGAGAGCCTGACCACCCGGGAACGCCAGGTGCTGGACCTGATCATGAAAGGGGCGTCCAACAAGGTCGTCGCCCAGTCGCTCGCCATCAGCCCGCGCACCGTCGAGATCTACCGGGCCAACGTGATGTCGAAGATGCGGGCCGAAAGCTTCTCGGACCTTATCAGGATGACCCTGTCGGCGGCCTGACGCGGGGCAGAACCACGGTGACGCTGGCGCCACGCCCGGGGGAGGATCGCAGGTCCAGCCGGCCGCCGCAGCGGCGGGCGAATTCGGCAACCCCGGCCAGCCCCAGGCCCTTGCCATCCGCCCGCGTGGTGAATCGCCGGTCGGTGCAGTGCGCCAGCACCTCGCGAGTCATGCCTCGCCCCGTGTCCGTGACCCAGAACGCGACGTGGTCCGCGCAAGCCCTAGCGCCCAGCCGGATGGTTCCGCCTACCGGGGTTGCCTGACCGGCGTTGAGGCAGAGGTTCAACAGGGCCGAGGTCAGCGCCGCCGGCTCGGCCGCGCAGACGAGGTCCGGATCGCTGGCCACGATCTCCAGAGACACACCGGCCGGAACGAGCGGCCGCGCCATCCGAGCCGCCTCGGCCAGGGCCACCGCGGCCTCGGCGACCTCGGCGACCTCGGCGACGTGGACGCCGCCGTCCTCCGGGGCGTCGCAGGGTAGACGGCGCAGCAGTTGGGCGGCCCGCACGGCCGCATCCTGGCTGACCTCAGCCAAGGCGCGCCCCGACGAATGGGCGTCGAACCGGTCCGCCAGCGCCTCGTTCGCGGTCAGGATAACGCTCAGCAGATTGTTGAGGTCGTGCACCAGCACCCCGGCATCGAACGCCGCCAGAGGCGCAGCGACGGGCATCGTCATGGACATCTGGGACATGTTCACGCCAGGCCTTTCAAGCGGCCAGGCCCGTCGGCCGGGCCACCGCATCGCGCAGCATGTAGCCGCCGCCCCACACGGTCTCGATCTGGCTGTCGCCGCCGTTCACCGCGGCGATCTTCTTGCGCAGCTTGCAGACAAACACATCGATGATCTTGATCTCGGGTTCGGAGGCTCCGTTGTAGAGGTGGTTGAGGCAGGCCTCCTTGGTCAGCACGGCATTCTTGCGCAGGGACAGCAATTCCAGCACCCGGTACTCGCTGGGCGTCAGGTGGATCGGCTCGCCCGCAACCTCCGCCGAACGGGTGTTCAGGTTGAGCGCGATGGCCCCCGTGCGGATGATGGAATCGGCCTGGCCGCGCGCCCGGCGCACCACCGCGGTGATCCGGGCGATCAGCTCGGCCTTGTGGAAGGGCTTGGTGACATAGTCGTCCGCCCCGGCGGCCAGGCAGGCTAGCTTGCTGTCGAGGTCGGCGGAGGCCGAGACCATCACCACGGGGGTCTGGACCTTGCGGGCCCGCAGCCGCCGCAGGGCGTCCTGCCCGGAGATATCGTCCAGCCCCAGGTCCATGAGGATGGCGTCATAGTCGTAGAGTTCGGCCAGCTCGACCGCGTCCTCGCCCGACGCGGTGAGGGTCGCCTTGTGCCCCACGGCGATCAGCGCCAGTTCCAGGGCCCGCGCGGCGGCGGGATTGTCTTCGACGATCAGGATGTGCATCGGTTCAACTCTCCGGAACAGGGTCAGGGACGGCCGTTTGGCCGATAACGGACTTGGAAACAGCCAGCAGCTCGGACATGCGGAAGGGCTTGGCCAGGACCTCGTCGGCGCCCAGGTGGCGCGCCCAGCTCAGATAATCCCGGCCCCGGCCGCGGCCCGCGCCAGAGATGGCGATGATCTTGGGCGGGCGCGGCGAGCCCTTTAGGGCGCGGATGGCGCCGATGCCCTCGATGTCAGGCATGACGATGTCGGTGATCACCAGATCGGGCCGCAGCGCGCCGGCCATCCGGATACCCTTGCGGCCGTTGTCGGCCGACGCGGTGGTGTAGCCCGCCCCGGCGAACGCCATGGACATGAGGCGCAACAACGCCTCATCGTCATCGATGATCAATACGCGGCCAGCCACACTCGATGCCCCTCTCGGCCACGCCCGGCCGATATTCCTTATGGTTAACGCTCATGAACCATAGTGATTCGGGGTCTGGATATTCGGGACGAATCCTTACGTAGAATCCCGTGTGACGGGCCGCCGCATCACCGCAGGGTTGTAAAGGACGTCGACGCGGGACCGGGATCCGGCGACGGGGCCGTGGCTGGGGAACTAGGACTCGAACCTAGAACGACGGTACCAAAAACCGCTGTGTTACCATTACACCATTCCCCAGCAGGGACGGCGAAACCCCAAGGGTTCGCCCTGGGGAGCGGGGGAAATAGCGCAGGCGACCCTGCGATGCAACGCCCTCGACGCCTTAGGTCTGCGGGCGCTTGCGAGCCCATGGCCCCTCCTCTATATGGGCGCTTCTTCAAAGTCGGAGTGTGGCTCAGTCTGGTAGAGCACCGCGTTCGGGACGCGGGGGTCGCAGGTTCAAATCCTGCCACTCCGACCATTCATTTCCCTGCTAACTGCGGGCGCCGTTCCCTGGCAACACCCGTGGTGATGCGTCCGCCGGTTCGCGGGCCGGGGCCCCGTGTGCCTGGCGCTTCAGGGGGCCCACTGGTCCGATTTCCCGCGCATTCCGGCTTCCTCTCCGCGGCCGAAGCGGAAGTGTGCGCTGCCCTCGACCCCTCCCTTCGCAAAGGAAGAGGCGCGGGCGATCGAATTTCCGCTGGCCGGAAACGCTAATGAGCGGCGCAAACGCGCCTAGTGAACCATGAAACCAAAGCTGCCGGCCATGGTGTGGTCAGCGCTGCCGGCGCTCCAGGCGACGGTGTAGACACCCGGCGACAGGATCGGCGTCGGCGAACTCAATGTGTCGACCGGTGCCGCGGAAAGAGTCGCCGACAGGGGAATCCGCTGGCCTGCTGCATTGGTCAGGACCAGAGAGCGGACGGTCATGGCGTGTGGCAGAGCGAGGAAGATTTCTTTCGGCGATCCCGAGAGCATGGCGCCGGGCGCTGGCGAGGAGGCCCGCAGCGGCGTCCCGGTCGCATCCATGGTGGGTATCGCGCCACCGTGGTTCATCTTCGACATGTCGTGGCCGGCATGCGGATCTGCTGGAGCCGACCCATGGCCCGCGTGGGGGTCGGCGCCCGGTGCGGACTGGGCGTGGGCCGACGCGCCGGCCAGAGCCGAAACGCACATTGCCGCAGCGAAAAGGGTTTTCCGGACCATAAGTGTCTCCATTTGTCGTGCGTCAGACCGGACGTCGCGGCGGGGATCCGAAGTCAGAGTCAGTACTGACCCGTCGTGCCTGGGTCCCGGGCGGGTTCCGGTACCAGCCAGGGTCCGTGAAATCGCCCGGCGCGAGATTGTCGCGGACTTTCACGATGGTGAACATGCCGCCCATTTCCAGATTCCCGAAGGGGCCCTTGCCGGTCATCATCGCCAGGGTGTTGGCTGGCCCCTGATGGCCGGCGTCGGTGTGCTCCTGATGCTCCGCCATGCCGGCCCGGCCCATCGCCATGAAGCCTGGCAACATCTTTCGGACCTGAGCCTCGACCCCGCCCTGATCCACGCCGGTGGGGTTGGGAACCTGATGGCCCATGGCATTCATGGTGTGGTGAGCCATGTGGCAGTGCAGCGCCCAGTCCCCTGGCACGGCGGTGAACTCGATGTCCCGCATCTGGCCGACGCCCACGGTCTCGGTGACTTCCGAGCGCCACTGATGTTGGGGCCAGCGGCCGCCATCCGAGCCGGTCACCAGGAACTGGACCCCGTGCAGGTGGATCGGGTGGTTCCACATCGACAGGTTGCCGACCCGGATCCGGACCCGCTCGCCGGTTCGCGCCACCAGGGTCTCGATCGCCGGGAAGACCTTAGAGTTGAAGGTCCAGAGGTCGAAATCGACCATGACGGCCGGGTCCGGTCGCCAGGTACCTGGATGAAGCGCCCAGTTGTGGAGCAGGAAGGCGTAGTCGCGATCGATCTTCACAGCTTCGCCCGCGCGTGGGTGGATGATGAACAGCCCCATCATGCCGTAGGCCATCTGCGTCATCTCATCGGCGTGCGGGTGGTACATGTGGGTGCCGTGCTGGCGCAGCGTGAACTCGTAGACGTAGGTCTCGCCCGGGCGGATCGAAGGCTGGGCGAGCCCGCCGATCCCGTCCATGCCGCTGGGCAGGATCAGGCCATGCCAGTGCAATGTGGTGTGTTCGGCGAGCCGGTTGGTGACGAAGATGCGGACCCTGTCTCCCTCGACCGCCTCGATCGTGGGACCGGGGGTCGAGCCGTTATAGCCCCAGCAGGTGGCCGTCGATCCTGGCGCGAACTCGTGCTGGAACTCCTCGGCGACCAGATGGAATTCCTTGACGCCGTTGTTCAGGCGGAAGGGCAGCGTCCAGCCGTTGAGGGTCCTGACCGGCTTGTAGCGTGAATCCCGAGGCGCCGGTTTGGCCGCCTGCCTTGCGGCCGGGGCCTTTGGCGTCGGCGCCGTCATTGCACCCATGTCGTGGCCGGCATGATCTTGAGCGGCGGCCCGGCTGACGGGGCCGGCGGCTGTCGCCAGAGCCGCTGTGCCGCTGGCCAGCATGATATCCCTGCGGCTGAGGCTCATCGTCTGGCTCCTTGGTGGTCGTGGGTTGCGGGTGCGGGCGCCTCGACGACGGGCCCCGACGGCTGGCCCAGTATTGTAGAGATGTCGGGTGTCATCGCGGAGGCCTGGGCTTCGCTCGGAAGCCGCGCGCCCACCAGGCGCTTCAGGTCAACGCGGGCCACCCAGTAGTCGGCGACCGCGTTCAGATAGCCTTCATAGGCGTCGTATTCCTGGGTCTTGGCCTCGATCACCTCGAAGATGCCGATGAGCATAAAGTTCTGCGCTTCCTGGCTTCGCGCCACCACGCGCTCGCGCTGGGGAACCAGGGCATCGCGATGTATCGTGACGATCTCGCTGAGCACCTTGACGCGTTCGACGCCCGTGCTGATCGCGTTACCGGAACTGAGCTCGATCTGTCGCAGGCGCGCCTGCGCCAGGCGAAGACGGGCATTGGCGCCGGCGACGCGGGCCTGTCCCTGATTGAACAACGGAATTTCCAGGTCAGCTGTCGGGCCGCGAATTCGCGACCGGTCGGCCTCGCGTTCGCGCTCGTAACCGATCGATGTGTCGCCCAACAGACGCGTGGCGCGCGTCAGCTTCGCCAGGTCACCCGAGATGCGCAGGTCCTGCTGTGCGGCCAGAAGGGTCAAATTGCTGTTCGCGGCAAGCTTCTGCAGCACCGCGACGTCATCTTCCTGCGGAACGGGAAGGGGGAGCGTGCTGCTGAGTTTCCACGCGGCCTCGTCGCCCGAGAGACCGATCAGCGTATTGAGGTCGAGCCGCGCCATCTTCGCTGCGACCAGCGCCTTTGACGCGCCGATCCGCGCCTGGCTCGCGGCGGCCTGCTCGCGGCTCAACTGAAGCTCGGAGATATTGCCGGCACTGAAGTAGCGCTCGGCCAGATTCGCGGAGGTCTGAAGTGCGTCGGCCACGGCGCCGCGCATCTCGGCGACCTGCTGGGCGGCGACAGCCTGGTGCCATGCGGCTTCGACGTCGAGGCTTACGTCCTGAATCGCGGCCGCGATCTGAAACCTGGCCCGCTCGTTTTCCAGCCGCGCAAGCCGGGTGCGCGCAGGCAGGACGAGCAGGTCCGCCAGCGGCATGGCCAAGCCAAGACCGGTCTGCACGCCGGGACCGCCCTGAACAGACAGCCGCGACAGTGACAGGCGTGGATTGGCGATCTGCACGGCCGCCAGCACGTCGGCGTGGGCCAGGCCAAGCTCGCCGTACTGTTGAAGCAGACGGGGGCTCTTGAGCATCGCGACCTGAACCGCGCGATCAACGCTCATGGGCTCCGAGAGCCAGGCTTTGACCGCTGCGTCTTCGGATGCCGTGCGACCGCGCTCCCAGCCTGGTGTCCGGGCCCCGCGTTCGATCAGGAGCCTGTCGATCGACGCCGCGTCAGACCCGGGCGAGACCGTCGCGCAAGCCGATAAGGTCGTCAGAAGGGCGACAGCCAAGGCGGAGCGGATCACTGCCCGCGCGGGCCGTGGCCGAGACAGACTGGAAAGCGTCATGGCGAGCGTTGTTGACCTGGTTCGATCGGGGACTCCATTTGTAACGCGCAGCGACGATCTCAAGCCATCAGAACCCGACGAGCATAGTGACGCCGTCTGCCACGCTCGCCTGTGCGCAGGTCTTGGTTGCGTGCCCGGGCGCGGTCTCCGCCACAGCCTCGTAGAGAAGAAGCTGCAGGAAACTTTGCACGCCAGGTTGATGTCGGCGCGCCGCCACATCGTTGTGGTCCGTCGATATGCGAGCTCGATGGGAGGCGACACGGCGGACTAGAGCCGCACCGCCCGAAGCCGCAGCGCATTGCCGACCACGCTCACCGAGGACAGAGCCATGGCCCCGGCGGCGATCGCCGGCGACAGCAGCAAGCCAAACACCGGGTAGAGC
>JANPKX010000390.1:0-2161 GCA_031426235.1 Alphaproteobacteria bacterium
CCGATGAAATAGCCCAGCATACCGCCCAACACCGAACCCAGGGTGCAGATGCCGGCGAAGAGGAAAGCCTTGTCCCGCCTTGCCAGGACCATGGGCGCCAGCATCACGTCCGGAGGGATCGGGAAGAACGAGCTTTCGGCGAACGAGATGGCTGCCAGAGAGGCGGGGGCGTGGCGTGAAGCCGCCAGGGCCATCACCCATTCGTAGAGCTTTCGGAACATGCCGGGGTCCAGGGAGTCGGGAGCCCTTGCCTATCAGCGCGGCAGTCGGCTGTCGCCTTTGTCGGCGCCGTTCGATTGTTTTCGCCTTATGGTGGAGCCGGGTTGACTCCATCGTTCGCCTATTGGAGTTATTTCGCGGGGGCGGGCTACAACCCATTGTGGAGTCCGCTATGAAATTTGCCTACGTCGCTGGCCTTGTCGCCAGTCTCAGCCTGGCCGGTTCGGCCAACGCCGCCACCTTTGTCGTCGACGCGTTGCTCCATTCGTCGGACAGCGGAGCCGGAACCGGCCTCTCAACCCTCGCCTTCACCGCCGGGGATACCCTCAATGTTTCGGTCGACCTCGACGACCTCTGGAGCGCCGGTGAACTGCCGCGCTGGTCGAACGCCGACGGCCTGGTCGCCGACCGGTTCGCGACGGGCTCGGACGAGTCGGGTCAGCCCGCCGCGACCCTGATCGGCCAGAACTTCGGCCTGCTGAACATCGGCGGCTTCTCCGCGCCCTATGGCGCCCTGATCGGCCAGATCGGCGCGGGTCCCTCAAGCTATCGGCTTCTGGGAACCAGCTTCAGCGGCACGGCCTGGGCGTCCGGCAACCTCGTGCTCTACTATTGGGACACCTTCACACCCGACAATCGCGGGCAGGTCACGGTGAACATCAACTCGGCGGTGGTGCCCGAGCCGGCAAGCTGGGCGCTGATGATCGGCGGCTTCGGCCTCGCCGGCGCGATGCTCCGACGGCGCAGGGTCTCGGCCGCCTGACCCCGCGGTCTTCGCGGACTTCGATGCGCTCCCGGCCTGTGCCGGGGGCATTCCTCTACGCCGCCGCGCCACGCCGCAGTCACATCTTTCCGTTCGCCGGAATTAGTTGCATGTGTTACTAAATCGGACGCAAGGAGGCCTCGATGACCGTGCAGATGACCGCCGACACCCGCGACCTGTTCGACAATCCTCTCGGCACCGACGGCTTCGAGTTCGTCGAGTTCACCTCGCCCGAGCCGGAACGTCTCAAAGGCCTGTTCGAGAAGATGGGCTTCACCGCGGTCTCGAAGCATCGCTCCAAGAACGTGCTGCGGTTCCGTCAGGGCGACATCAACTTCATTCTGAACATGGAGCCGTCGGGCCAGGCGGCGGCGTTCCGCGACATCCACGGCCCCTCGGCCAATGCCATGGCGTTCCGCGTGCGCGACGCCGCCAAGGCCCTGACGCTGGCCGTCGAACGGGGCGCCAAGGCGGTCGTGGGCCCGGTGGGTCCGATGGAACTCAACATCCCGGCGATCGAGGGTATCGGCGGCTCGAACCTCTACCTCGTGGACCGCTACGGGGCGCAGGAGATCTACGACGTGGATTTCACGCCCATCCCCGGCGCCGAGGCCGCTATGGCCGCCAATGCCATGGGCCTGACCTACCTCGATCACCTGACACACAATGTGCATCGCGGGCAGATGGCGCGATGGGCGGGCTTTTACGAGGACATCTTCAGCTTCCGCGAGATCAGGTACTTCGACATTGAAGGAAAGCAGACGGCGCTGGTGTCGAAGGCCATGACCAGCCCCTGCGGCAAGATCCGCATCCCGCTGAACGAGAGCCAGGACGAGCACTCGCAGATCGAGGAGTTCCTGCGGGACTACCAAGGCGAGGGGATCCAGCACATCGCCCTGGGCGCCACCGACATCTTCGGCTCGGTGGAGCGCATGCGCTCGCGGGGCGTCTCGTTCCAGGATACGATCGAGACCTATTTCGAGGGCATCGACGCCCGGGTGCCGGGTCACGGCGAGGACGTGGCGCGACTGCGCGCCAACCGCATCCTGATCGACGGCGCGCCCACCGAGGGCCAGGGCCTGCTGTTGCAGATCTTCACCGAGAACATGATCGGGCCGATCTTCTTCGAACTGATCCAGCGCAAGGGCAACGAGGGCTTCGGCGAGGGCAACTTCAAGG
>JANPKX010000391.1:0-5027 GCA_031426235.1 Alphaproteobacteria bacterium
GGTGAAAGGGTGCGGTAAGAGCGCACCGGGACCTTGGTGACAAGGGCCGCATGGCAAGCCCCGCCAGGAGCAAGACCGAATAGGGATCCCGGGTTCCGCGAAGCTTCGGCTTGGCGGGGCAGGGCCGTCGCCGGCCTGAGGGCTCCGGGTAGGTCGCGAGAACCGGCCGGCAACGGTCGGTCCAGAGGAATGATCGCCGCGTCCTCGCAAGAGGGCGGCACAGAACCCGGCTTACAGGCCGTCTGATCCGCTTAGCTTCCTCGCGCGTTGCCACACTGCTGCCCCCCAGCTTCGCCGTTAAGTATTCGTTCCAGGTATGTTCTGTGGGTGAATGTGGCGAATGCTGCGCGTGTCAGAAGAACCGCTTGTTCAGCGCTCAAAAGTCATTGAGTGTCATTGAAACCCATCGAGTGGCATGATACCCCACTAACCATTCGCTAACCACGACGCGGCGGGTTCGGGGCGCTTTGCGGCGGGTGGCGAAGGCAAGGGGCGATTGGCGGAGATGTTCCTCTCGACGTTCGAGAAGCAGTTGGATGGGAAGCGTCGCATCGTTGTGCCGCATGACTATCGCACTGCGCTCTCCGCCGACGGGGTCTTCGTGTTTCCCTCGATCCGATCCGATTGCATCGAGGGCGGTGGCGATGCGCTGTTCAATCGCTACGGCGCCATGGCCGACGAACTGGAGTTCGGCGACGAGCTTCGAGACTCCATCGAGCGCAACGTCTTCGGCGCCATGCAGAAGCTTTCGTTCGACACGGCAGGTCGGATCACCCTGCCGGAGAGCCTCTGCGAGCAGTACGGCATCACCGACTGGGTCGCCCTGGTCGGCATGCGGGACCGGTTCGAAATCTGGGAGCTCGGGGCCTACAAGGCGCTGCGCGCGCCGGACCGCGAGTTCGCCAAGAAGGGCATCACCGAGATGCGCCTGCAGCAGCGCGCCACGCGCCTGGGCGTCGTCCGATGAGCGCGCCGCACACTTCGGTCCTGCTGGACGACGTCATCACCCAGCTGGCGGCGGGTCCGGGCGAGACGCTGGTCGATGGCACCTTCGGCGCTGGCGGCTATTCCCGCGCGATGTTGGCGACGGGCGCGAGCGTCGTGGCGTTCGACCGTGATCCCAGCGTCCGGCGTTTCGCGGACGGGTTGCCGGCCGCCCGCTTCCGCCTGATCGAGGGGCGTTTTTCCGAGATGGACACGATCCTGGGCGAAGCCGCCGTCGACGGCGTCGCGCTGGACCTGGGGGTCTCGTCGATGCAGATCGACCAGGCTGAGCGGGGCTTTTCGTTCATGCAGGACGGCCCGCTGGACATGCGGATGGGCGACGACGGGCCGACCGCGGCCGACCTGGTCAACACCCTCGACCAGGAGGAACTGGCGCGGATCATCTTCGTCTACGGCGAGGAGCGTGAGAGCCGCCGGGTGGCCCGAGCCATCGTACGCCGACGCACCGAGCAGAAATTCACGCGGACGCTGGAACTGGCCGAATTCGTGGAGCGGGCGCTGGGCGGCCGGCGGGGCGCCAAGATCCATCCGGCGACGCGCACGTTCCAGGGCCTGCGGATTGCCGTGAACGAGGAGCTCTCGGAACTGGAAGCCGGGCTCTCCGCCGCGGAGCGCGCGCTCAAGGCCGGCGGCCGGCTGTGCGTCGTCACCTTCCACTCGTTGGAGGACCGGATCGTCAAGAATTTCCTGGCGCCCCGCGCCGGCCGCGCCCCGGCGGGCTCGCGCCACGCCCCGCCGGTGGCCGCAGGTCCCGCGCCCAGCTTCCGGCTCGCCTTCAACGGCGCGCAGGGGCCGTCCGAGGCGGAAATCAAGGGCAACCCCCGCGCCCGCTCGGCCAAGCTGCGCGCAGCCATCCGCACCGACGCTCCGGCCTGGAGGGCGGCGGCATGAATGTTTTCACGCGCAAAATTCGTGGCTTCCGGTTGATCGACCTGGTCGGCCTGAGCCTGCTGGTGATGATCATCCTGGGCGTCTACCTGGCCAAGACCATCGCCGGTGACCAGCGGGCCGAGATCGCCAAGGTCGAGCGCCAGATCGCCGCGGAGAAGGCGCGGATCCGCATGCTGCGGGCCGAGGTCGCGCATCTTGAGCAACCGGGCCGGATCGAGCGGCTCTCGGTTTCCTATCTCAAGATGGAGCCCGTGCCGGCCAATCGCGAGGCTGTCCCCGAGCAGCTCCCGGCCCTGGCCCGCGCAGGCGTCGCACCCAAGGCCAAGGCCGCCTCGGTCGTGGCCTCGATGATCGATGGCAGCGAGGGCATCCCCGGCGTGCCGCCACCCCCGCCGGCGGAGGCGATCCCAGCCCGGTTCGCGGACGCCGCGCGATGAGCCTCAGCCAGCCGCTCTTCGGACGCTCCGGCCTGCCGCGCTGGCTGGTCGAGCGGGTGTGGGGCCTCGAGCATGCGTTCGAGCGTGCGCGCGCCTCTGGCCGGGCGGAGGACGACACGCGGCTGCGCATCTTCTTCGTCCTGGTGCTGTTCTCTCTGGGCTTCATAACCCTGGCGATCGGCGCCACCCGTGCAGCGCTATTCTCGGACGCGGCGCGGTCCAACGGCATGGTGGCGCCCCTCGGCGCGGCGCGCGCCGACCTGGTGGACCGCAACGGCCTGCTGCTGGCGGCGGACCTGACCCACTACGGCCTCTACATCGACCCGCGGGAGATCTGGGACACGGCGGAAACCCGTCGCAACCTGCTGAAGGCCTTGCCCGACCTGGAGCCGGCGCGGCTGGAGCGGGCGCTGCGCGGCAACCGGCGCATCTTCGTCATGGGCGCCCTCAATCCGGGGGACAAGGCGCGGGTCCATGAACTGGGCCTGCCAGGCGTGACCTTCGAGCCGGAACAGCGGCGCGTCTATCCGCTGGGTCCTTCAGCGGCGCACATCATCGGCTATTCCGACACGGGCGGTGAGGGCCTCTCGGGGGCCGAGGCGGCGTTCAACGATGACATCCGGGCGTCTGTCGCAAGCGGCGGCAAGGTGCCGCTGTCGATCGACCTTCGAGTCCAGGGCGCGCTCGAAGACGAGCTTTGGAAGGCCGTCGCCGAGTTCAAGCCGCGCGGCGCCGTTGGGCTCGTGACCGATGTCCAGACCGGCGAGATCCTGGGGATGTCGAGCTGGCCGGTCTATGATCCCAACAAGCCCGGCCGGTCCGGCGACTACGCCCGCACCAACCGCGCCGCGGCCTCGGTGTTCGAGATGGGATCGACCTTCAAGGGCTTCACCGTCGCCATCGGGCTGGACACCGGTGTCGCCACGCCCACGAGCACCTTCGATGCGCGCCAGCCCTTCCATCTCGGCTACCGGACGATCACCGACTACCACGCCGCCCGGAAGATCCTGAACCTGGTCGAGGTGTTCCAGCACTCCTCCAACATCGGCACCGCCAAGCTCGCGGAGTCCATCGGCCCGCGGCGCATGGAGAATTACTTCGACGGTCTGGGCCTGACGACGCCGGCCAAGATCGAGCTGATCGAGAGCGCGCGACCACTGACGCCCAAGGTGTGGAACGACGACGCGGTCGCCTCGACTTCCTTCGGCCATGGCATCAACGTCACCCCTCTGGCCTTGAGCCGGGCCTATGGCGCCGTACTGAACGGCGGGCGGCTGATCCCCCTGACGATCCGCAAGCTGGAACCTGGAGCCAAGACCAATGGACCCCGGGTGATGTCCGAGAAGACGTCCCTGCAGATGCTGTCGATCATGCGCGCCAATGTGACGGGCGGCAGCGGCAAGTCGGCCAATATCGAGGGCCTGGCTGTGGGCGGGAAGACCGGCACCGGCGAGAAGTACGATCCCGCCATCCGCAACTACAATCACAGCAAGCAGGTCTCCTCGTTCGCGGCGATCTTCCCCACCACCGGCGGGGTGGAGACCAAGCGCTACTTCGTGCTCGTCCTGCTGGACGAACCGCACGCCTCGGCTCGCAGCGCCGGCTACTCGACCGGGGGCTGGGTGGCCGCGCCGGCGGCCGGGCGCATCATCGAGCGGATCGCCCCCTTCCTCGGTGTGAAACGACGCTACGACCAGGTTCAGGCCATTCCCGTCGAGGACCCGGCCTCAGAGACCGGCGGCGAATGATGGCCGCCCGCCTCACCAAGCTGGTCCGGCGAGACCTGACCCAGGATCCGGAGATCACCGGGGTCACGGCCGACAGCCGCAAGGTGAAGCCTGGATTCCTATTCGCGGCGCTGCCTGGCGCCAAGGTCGACGGCGCGGCCTTCGCAGCCAAGGCCGTCGAGGCCGGCGCGGCGGCGGTCATCGCCGACCAGGACCTGAACCTTGCCGTACCCACGGTCGTCTGCCGCGATCCGCGTCGGGGCTATGCGCTTGCCGCCGCCAACTTCTGGGGCCGACAGCCGCAGACCTGCGTGGCGGTGACGGGCACCAACGGCAAGACCTCGGTCGCCAACTTCTGCCGCCAGATGTTTGCCGGCGCCGGCCATCTGTCGGCCAGCATGGGAACCTTGGGTCTTACGGTCTCGCGCCCGGACGGGACAGTCGAGCAGATCACGCCGCCAGGCCTCACGACCCCCGACGCCGGCGACGTCGCCGAACTGCTGATGCGGATCAGCCAACTTGGCGTCACCCATTTCGCCATGGAAGCCTCGTCACACGGCATCGACCAGCGGCGGCTGGACGGCGTGCGGCTGGCGGCGGCGGGCTTCCTGAACTTCACCCAGGATCACCTCGACTACCACGGCACCATGGAGGCCTATCGGTCGGCCAAGCTTCGACTGTTCGAACAGTTGATGCCGCGCGGCGCCACCGCTGTGCTCAACGCCGATTCCGAGGCCTTCCCGTTTTTCGCCGCGGCCTCCGTGGTTTCGGGACAGCGCGTGATGAGCGTGGGCGAGACGGGCCAGGCCCTGCGGCTCATGGATCGCACCCTGGCGCCCGACGGCCAGCGCCTGTCGATCCGGGCGGAAGGGCGGCTGTGGGATGTGCGGCTGCCGCTGGCCGGCGCGTTCCAGGCCTCCAACGCCCTGGTCGCGGCGGGCCTGTGCATCGCCGCCGGCGAGGATGC
>JANPKX010000392.1:0-2088 GCA_031426235.1 Alphaproteobacteria bacterium
GGCAAACGCCTTGTGGACGCTGTCGCCAGCGCCGGACAGGCGCGCACGCGCCACGAGCGCTCCGGTGAGGGCTGGCGCGCCCTTGTACGCGACCGGAACCAACTGCTCGATACGCGCGCCGGTCATGCGCAGGTCCAGCTCGGTGAACGGCGTCGCCTTGCGCGCATCCAGCGTGACGAAGCCCTCAATGCGGCCCCGCGGCAGGTCCATACGCAAGGGACTGGCGCGCAGAACGCCATCGGTCAGCCGCACACGCGCCGAGGCGGCGGTGAGCTGAACCGGCGCGTCGCGGATCGAGAGCGCGCGATAGCTCACATCGGCGTCCACGGCCCGGATCCGGGTCACGTCCAGTCGCGCGTCTGGAAACAGCCGCTGCTGGGCGACCATCTGACGAGCCAGGGCGACCTGCTCGGGCGAGGCGGTCTCGCCCGGGCCCGTCTTTGGCGCCGCGCCGAAGAGCGTTCCGACATCGTCGAAGTCGAGGCTGTTGGTGCGCAGGTCGGCTTTCAGGAACGGCCGCTTGCGGCCAGTATCGACCGAGATCCCGCCAGCCAGGTCGCTGTCGCCCACCCGTCCGGTCAGCCGGTCGATCGTCCACAGCATGCCCGAACGGGTCACGCGCCCGCGCAGGCTGTAGGGCGGCGTATTGGGCAGCGGCACGCCGGTCAGCGGAAAGACGTCGGCCAGGTCCGGTCCCTTCGCCGAGGCCGCCATGTAGAAGGCGCCGAAGTCGAACGGCTTAGGCACCGCGCCCCGCGCCGTGATCACCGTGTCGCCGGCGCGGAGATCGACATTGAAGGGATAGGGCTTGTTCCGTTCGATGTTGATCAACGGCCCGCCCACCACCTGTGCGCGGAAGGGGGCCGCATTGATCCGGCCCTGGCCGGTCAGTTCGAACCCGCGTGCAGCCTGGCCGCGCTTTTCCTGGGCGTTGATGCGGCCGTCGAATTGGATCTTCCGCCGCGCGTCCGCATAGCTCAGCCGGCCGTCCTCGATGATGAAATTGTGGATTGGCGGCAGCGCCATCGGCTTTGGCGCGCGGCCGTCGGAGAAGTCCCAGTTCTGCCGCCCTTGAGCGTCCGCGACCAGCTTGAAGGTCGGTCGGACGACCGCCAGCCGGCGGATGTCCACGTCGCCGCGCAGCAAGGGCAGTAGCCGGATCTGGACCGACAGACGCGCGATGGAGCCCAGCGCCTCCTTTCCGGCCCAGGCCGGATTGGCGATGACGATGCGATCGACCGTGGCGCTGGGCTCCCAGGACCACGGCTTGACGTTGAGGTCGCCAGCAATCGTGACCTGTCGGTGCAGGCGCGCCGAAGCGGCACGTTCCAGCGGCCCCCGGAACCAGTTCCAGTCCCAGATGGCGGCGAGGATCGCGCCGGCGATGACGAGCAGCGCCAGGATCGCGGCGACCCACCGCCAGGGGTGACGAGAGCGGCGCTCGGGCGTCGGCGAAAGCGGGTCTGGCGCCGGCTCGGCGCGCGCCCGCCTCGGGTCGTAGGTCGGGTTCAGCGTCAAGACGGGCGTCTCCTCTGGGAGGAGAGAACGCCTCAGGCGCCGCAGGGTTCGTTCGCGCTCAATGGCTTACGTCACGGCCCGCCAGCGCCACCTTCACCGTCGAGGCCAGAATCCTGAGGTCGAAAGCGAACGACTGGCGCGTCAGATAGTCCCGGTCCAGGGCGACCTTGTCGGGGATGGGCAGGTCGTCCCGGCCATTGATCTGGGCCCAGCCGGTCAGGCCAGGTCGAAGGACCTGCACCCCGGCCTGCGTCCGCAAAGTGATCAGGTCGTCTTGGTTGTGCAGCGCCGGACGCGGACCGACCAGGCTCATTTCCCCCGTCAGTATGCTCCACAGCTGAGGCAACTCGTCCAGGCTGGTTCGGCGCAGCACCCGGCCGAGCGGCGTCACCCAGCGGGCGGGGTCGGTCAACAGGTGCGTGGCGACGTCGGGAGCCTCCACACGCATGGTGCGGTACTTGGGCATCCGGAATAGCCGGTTGTCGCGCCCCACCCGGGTGGACCAGTGCAGGGCCGGCCCTGCCGACTCCAGGCGCACGGCCAGCGCCAGGGTGAGCAGCATCGGCGAGG
>JANPKX010000393.1:0-3617 GCA_031426235.1 Alphaproteobacteria bacterium
TCCAGCTTGAAATGTCGGCCGACCAGCTGGCGTTGCGTCTGCTGGGCGAAGTCTCGGGCGTCCCGTCCAACCTGATGCGCAAGGGCGAGATCAACGCCTCGGAATACGGGCGCGTGCGCGACGCCGCGCTGGAGATCGAGGGCGCCCCGCTCTACATCGACGACACCGGCGGCATCTCCATCTCCCAGCTTGCGGCGCGCGCGCGGCGGCTGAAGCGCACGTCCGGGCTGGACCTGATCGTGGTCGACTATCTGCAGCTGGTCACCGGCTCAGCGGGCAAGCGCAACGAGAACCGGGTCCAGGAGGTGAGCGAGATCACAATGAACCTGAAGTCCCTGGCCAAGGAGCTGCACGTGCCGGTCATCGCCTGCGCCCAGCTCTCGCGCCAGGTCGAGCAGCGCGAAGACAAGCGGCCGCAACTCTCGGACCTGCGCGAATCCGGCTCGATTGAGCAGGACGCCGACGTGGTGATGTTCATCTATCGCGAGGCCTATTACAAAGCCCGCCTGGAGCCCCGGGAAGGCACGCCTGAACATCTCACCTGGCAGGAGGAGATGGAGCAGGTCCGCAACCTGGCCGAACTGATCATCGCCAAGCAGCGCCACGGCCCGATCGGCACCGTGAAGCTCCACTTCGACGAGAACCTGACAAAGTTCAGCGACTTGGCTCAACCCGGCCGGTACCAGCCGCACTAGGAGTGGGTCGCGGGTCCCGCCTCCCCTCGCCGGAGCTCGGGCCCAATTTGAACCCCAGAGATCGCAGAGGCCCGTACAGAATGGGGGCTCCGGAGCGACCTCCAACGCCGCTCATGTCCGCGCAGACGGAAGCTGGATCAGCCCGCCTTGCGCGCTCGCGGCGGCGGCGCCTTCGCGGACGAGGGCGTCGTTGCAGCCTTCGTCGGCTTGGCAGACTTGGCAGGTTCAGCAGACTTGCCTGACGCCGCCTTGGGCGTCGCCTTGGCCGCCGTTTTCGGCTTGGCGGCGGCCGCCTTGCCTTTGCCGGCAAGGCTGGCGCGCAGGGCCGACATCAGGTCGATCACATTGGTGTCTTCGGGCTCGTCGACCTTAGCCGGCTTGTGACCTTTCAGCTTTTCCGCGATCAGGGCCTTCAGAGCGGTCTCGTAACGGTCCACGAACTGGCTGGGATCGAACGGGCCCTCCTGCTGCTCAATGATCTTTTCGGCGATAGAGATCATGGCGGGGTCCGCCGGCGCGTCACTGATGCCGGCGAAGAACTCCTCCGGCTTGCGGACTTCCTCGTCGGACCGGATCGTATAGGCCAGGATGCCCTTGCCGCGCGGCTCCAGCGCCACGATCCTTTCCCGCGTGGCCATGACGATGCGGCCCAGGGCGATGCGGCCAGAGGACTCCAGGGCGGTCCGGATCACTCCGAACGCCTCCTGCGCCAGCTTGCCTTCGGGTGCGATGTAGTAGGGGTTGTCCCAATAGAGGCGATCGATCTCGTCTCGCGGCACGAAGCGCTCGATGTTGATGGTCTTGGTGCTCTCCAGCTTGACGCTGCGGATCTCATCCTCGGACAGCAGTACGTACTCGCCCTTGGAGACCTCATAGCCCTTGACCAGCGCTGAGCGCTCTACCGGTCCGGTGTCCGGGTCGGTGGTGATCATCTTGATCCGGTTGTTGGTCTTGGGGTTAATCAGGTTGAAATGCACGTCCCCGCCGCTGGACGTGGCGGTGTAGAGCGCCACCGGACATGTGACGAGCGACAGCTTGAGGTGACCTTGCCAGGTCGGTCGATAGGCCATGACGCACTCCAAGGGCGGCGCTGAGCCGAATCAACTCCCGAACCGTCACATCGTTCGATCAGGCGGGGGTTCGATCAGCCGCAGGCCTGGGCCTCGCCGGTCTCCAGATCGATCCGGAAACAGTGCTGATGACCGCTCTCCTGATCGCGGACGATCACCTCGATGTCCGGCGTGGTTCCGATCGCGTGGAGGTCTTCCAGATAGGCGACCGCTGCGGCCTCGAAGCTCGCCTCGCGCACCGTCCGGGCGTCGTGGCTGTCGAGGTGGCGGGCATGGACCCGGAAGGCCCGCGCCTCGGTATTGGTCTCGGCGATGCTGGTCATGGTCCCTCCTGAGATCAGAACGCACAGCAGATGGAAAGGATTCAACGGGGATCGACCGCGCGCCAGGATCGTTCCTCAGAGCGTTGACGGGAGCCTGATGGGCCATGGCCACGACCAAACTCACCCGCTACCGCGAAATGCGGGACTTCGCCCAGACGGCCGAGCCCTCAGGCGACGACAGCCGCGTCGCGCCCGCCGAGGCGCTGCGCTTCGTGATCCAAAAGCACGCCGCCAGCCATCTGCACTTCGACCTGCGGTTGGAACACGAGGGCGCGTTCCGCTCGTGGGCCGTGCCTAAAGGGCCCTCGCTGGACCCGACGGACCGGCGGCTGGCCATGGAGGTCGAGGACCATCCGCTCGACTACGGCGACTTCGAGGGCACGATTCCAAAGGGCCAGTACGGGGGCGGGACGGTCATGCTGTGGGATCGGGGCTACTGGGCCCCCGAGACGGGCTTCGAGGACGTCGGCAAGGCTCTGGAGGCGGGCGAGCTGAAGTTTGTCATGGAGGGCCAGCGGATGCACGGCTCCTGGGTGCTGGTGCGCACCAAGCCCAAGGGCGGGCGCTCGGCCAAGCCCTCCTGGATGCTGATCAAGCACCGTGACGCAGGCGCCGCGGACGGCGATGCGACCGGCCCCACCGACGGGGATCGCTCGGTGGCCTCAGGCCGTGCGATGGCGCAGATCGCGGCGGGCAAGGGCGCCAAGCCCAAGCCGTTCATGACCGACGTCGCAGCCAAGGCCGACGCGGTCTGGGCCTCCGCCGGCGCCCGGGTTGCCTCAGGGGCCAAGCCCGCCGCCGCTGACGCCCTGCCAGCGTTCATCGCGCCGCAACTGTGCCGGACGCTGGCCAAGCCGCCGGGCGGAGAGGGCTGGGCGCATGAAATCAAGTTCG
The DNA here is from genome assembly GCA_031426235.1 of Alphaproteobacteria bacterium. Classification (GTDB taxonomy): domain Bacteria; phylum Pseudomonadota; class Alphaproteobacteria; order Caulobacterales; family Caulobacteraceae; genus Phenylobacterium. Next base: position 2,983 of record JANPKX010000393.1, read on the forward strand.
ACGGTTACCGCATGCAGCTGCGTACCGCCGGCGGCAAGGCGACGCTGCTGACCCGCAGCGGCCTGGACTGGTCGGCCAAGTTTCCCGCGATCGTGGCGACGGGGGCCAGGATCGGGGACGGCATCATCGATGGCGAGGTGGTGGCGCTGGACCACACGGGCGCGCCGGATTTCGCTGCGCTGCAGGCCGCAATCTCGGACGGCAAGACGGAGGCCCTGATCTTCTTCGCCTTCGACCAGTTGTTCGCTGGCGGCGAGGACCTGCGCCCCTTAGCGCTGGACCAGCGCAAGGCGCGACTGAAGACCCACCTCAAGGCATCGCCGGCCAATCTGCGCTATGTCGACCACTTCGTGACCGCCGGCGAGGCGGTGCTCACGTCGGCCTGCCGCATGGACCTTGAGGGGATCGTGTCCAAACGGCTTGATGCGCCCTACCGATCAGGCCGCAGCGAGACCTGGGCGAAGTCCAAGTGCCGCCAGGGGCATGAGGTGGTGATCGGCGGCTGGACCACGAACGGTGCGGCGTTCCGGTCGCTGATCGCCGGGGTGTATCGGGACGGCGACCTGGTCCACGTGGGTCGGATCGGGACGGGGTTCGGCCGCGAGAAGGTCGAGCGCCTGCTGCCGCGCCTGAAG
>JANPKX010000394.1:0-4722 GCA_031426235.1 Alphaproteobacteria bacterium
TCCAGCGCGTCGCACAGCGTGCGGTGGGTCGGCTTGACCGCCGTTCGCCCGCCCGCCTGCAACGAGCGCAGCGTGTCATCATACCCGGCCGGCTCCGCACCGAGGATCGCCGTCGCGGGGGACAGCGCCTTGACCGCCGTCGCCACGCCCGACAACAGCCCGCCGCCGCTGCAAGGGGCGATCACCGCGCCAAGCTCCGTTCCCAACGCCCGGGCCTGGGCCACCAGTTCCAGCCCCACGGTGCCCTGGCCGGCCATGATGTGCGGGTCGTCGAAGGCGGGCACCAGGATAGCGCCGCGCTCGGCCGCGATGGCCGCCGAGATCGCTTCGCGGCTCTCGGTCAAGCGGTCGTAGAGGCGCACCTCGGCGCCATAGCCGGCCGTGGCCTCCGCCTTCACCTTGGGGGCGTCGGACGGCATCACGATCACGGCGGGCATACCCAGCAGCCGCGCCGCCAGGGCGACGCCCTGGGCATGGTTGCCGGACGAGAAGGCCACGACGCCGGCGACGCGCTGCTCCAGCGTCATCTGGACCAGCCGGTTGTAGGCCCCGCGGAACTTGAACGCCCCGACGCGCTGCAGATTCTCCGGCTTGATCAGCACCCGCGCGCCGAGCCGCGCATTGAGCGCCGGGCTCTCGATCAGGGCGGTCTCCACAGCATGGCCCTTCAGCCGGGCCGCCGCGGCCTCGATGTCGGCGAAGGTGATGGCCAGGCCGCTCATCGCGCGAACACCATGGCGTCGTCGGCGAAGGCCTTGAACTCCAGCGCATTGCCGGAGGGGTCGAGGAAGAACATCGTCGCCTGCTCGCCGGTCTGGCCCTGGAAGCGGATGTTCGGCGCGATGACGAAGGCGGTCCCGGCGGCCGTCAGGCGCTCGGCCAGGGCGTCCCACGCCGGGCGCTCGAGGATGACGCCGAAGTGCCGAACCGGCACGTCATGGCCGTCGACCGGGCTGGTCGCGCCGCCCTGGGTCTCGCCGGGCGCCAAGTGCGCCACGATCTGGTGACCGTGGAAGTCGAAGTCGACCCACTCGGCGCTGGATCGCCCCTCGGGGCAGCCCAGCAGGCCGCCATAGAAGCCGCGCGCCTCGTCCAGGTCGCGCACCGGAAACGCCAGGTGAAAGCGGGGAATGTCCATGTTGGGCTGATAGCGCCTGCGGCCCGATCGCGCGAGGCGCCAGATGCGACCCGGTGGCCTTGCCGCTACTGGATCGCGGTGACCCGGACGCCACGCTCCTCCGGGGTCGGATTGGCCGGGCCCGCGCCGGGGCGGCGGCTGGAGGCCTGCCGCAGCACGTCGGCATAACTGGGGGCGGTGAGCATCCTGTCCATCACGCCGCTGGCCTTCAGCAGGCGGTGGGCGGCGGGCAGGTTGTAGCAGGGCACGTGCATGAACATGTGGTGCTCGCAGTGGTAGTTGACCCAGTAGGGCGCGAGGAAGATCCGCTCGATCAGGCTGGCCCGGGTCGTCCGCGCATGGCGCAGGGGATCGGGCTCGTCCTTGGGAATGCAGGCGTGTTCGGCGATGTTGCGCAGGCGCGTGACCAGCGGTAGCCACGTCGCCGACGGCAGCCACCACAGCACGAACCAGGCCCACCAGAAGCCGAACGGCGCCGTGGCTGCGATCGTCACGGCCGCGCCAATGAAGAACCGTGGCCGGCTCTTCACGAAACGGAGGAGGATGTCGCCGACGCCCTGGCCGGGCTTGTGCTCGGCGATCCGCCGGAACAGGGGCGCCCAGCGTTGCTTGAAGTGGGTCTGCCCGGTCAGGTCGCGCACAATCTTGCGGCGCAGCGACAGGGCGGTGATCGGGAACGGCGCCGAGAGCCCCAGGTCGGGATCCTCGGCCTGCTGGGCGAACTTATGGTGGCCCAGGTGATAGGTGCGATAGGCGACCAGCCCGCCGGGGGTCAGGTGCTCGCCCAGCCAGTCGTTGACCTTCAGGTCTGGGTGCAGCGCCCCGTGCGCCGCGTCGTGCATCAGGATCGCCAGGCCCAGTTGCCGCGCGCCGATGATCATCACCGCCAGGGGAATGGTGATCGGCCACGCCATCGCCATGGCGGCGGCGGCAAGGATCACCAGCCAGGCATGGGCGATCAGGGCTGGACCCTTCCACGCCGACTTGCGCGCCAGCGGCGCCCAGGCCTCGGGGGTGAAGTAGTCCTTCGGAGCGACGCGGGCGGCTGCGGCCATGGCCCCAGTGTAGCGCCGGCTCAGCCCAGCGGCCAGCCGCCCGCGACGATGGCGGCAAACAGGATCAAGCCGGCCCAGGTATTGGACTTGAACAGGCGCAGCGCCAGCGCGCCGTCATCGACCTTCACGCGGCGCGCCTGGAGGCCAAGCTGGATGGCCAGGCCGACGAAGACGAGGCTGAACCCCGGGCCGAGACTGGCGGTGACGCTGGTTCCCAGGGCGAGGGCCAGGCAGATGAGGTAGAAGCTGGCGATGGCCCGCGGCGCCCGCGCGCCCAGCCGACGCGCCGAGGATTTCACACCGGCCAGGGCATCGTCCTCGATGTCCTGGATGGCGTAGATGGTGTCGTAGCCCAGGGTCCAGGCGACGCCCGACGCGTAGAGCAGGACGGCGGGCAGGGTGAGCTCACCGCTGGCCGCCGCAAACCCCAGTAGGGCGCCCCAGTTGAACGTCAGGCCCAGCCACGCCTGCGGCCACCAGGTGATCCGCTTCATGAACGGATAGGCGCCGACCAGGGCCAGGGACCCCACGCCCAGGGCGATGGCCAGCGGCGGGAGGCTGATCAGGATCAGGAACGAAGCCGCGCAACAGGCGGCGACGAACGCCCAGGCCTGTTTCACCGAGATTTGCGCCGACGGGATCGGCCGCCCGGCCGTGCGCGCCACCTTGGCGTCGATGTCGCAGTCGACGATGTCGTTGTAGGCGCAGCCCGCCGCCCGCATCAGCGCCGCGCCGAGTAATACCAGGACCAGCAGGCGCAGGTCCGGAAGCCGATGCTGCATCGCCCCGGCCAGGGCGATCCCCTGCCACCCCGGCAGCATCAGCAGCCAGATCCCCACGGGACGATCGAACCGCCCCAGCCTTAGCCAGGGCCGGAGGGCCGCGGGTGCGTGGGCGTCCACCCAGTTGGTCGGCGCGGCGTCGGGGAGGGGCGGGGGTGGGGAGGCCATCTGGGGCGGCATACCAGAACCCCGACTGTTGCCGAAATGCCGCTGGGTGCGGGCGGCGACGTCTTCGCCTTCCAGCGTTCCTTGACCCATCCCGCGGCCCCACCTAGCCTTACAACCATGCTCGCAAAGGGAGGTCCGTCAGAATGACAGCTGTCGCAACGACGTTTCCCCGCACGCGTCTCGGGCCGCCGCCGCACATCTAGGTCCGAACCGCTTCTCTGACTGGCCCTCCTGGGCCGAAGGACGAAGCCGTTCCGCGCGCCCGTGGCCCTCCGAGCGTTCCCGCTCCGAAGCCGCTCCCCTTCTGCACATCCTCCGCGCCCGACCTGCGCGTGCTCCTGCCAGGAGTCCCGGTCGCCGCGCCCGCATTTGAGACCGCAAGGCCATGACCGACCACTACGAAGATTCCGACGAGCACCGCGAACGGGTGCTTTCGAACCGCCAGGTTCTGGGCTTCATCGCCGGCTACTGGAAGCGCCGCCCGTGGCTGCTGGCCGCGACGATCGCCCTGACGCTGACCGCCATCGCCTTCGACCTGGCCCTGCCCTGGGCGGCGGGGCAACTGGTGGACGAGGTCTCCAAGGGCGTCGGCAATATCGATCCGGCCTGGCAGGCCTGGGCCGTGTTCGTGGGCGTCTATGCGGCGTTCTCGGTGATCCGCAACACGGCGATGCGCTTCCTGACGCCGTTCTCGGCCAACAATATGAAGGACATCACCGACGACGGCTTCCAGAAGGTCCAGAGCTTCTCGTCGGACTGGCACGCCGACACCTTCGCGGGCGCCACGGTGCGCCGGCTCAGCCGGGCGATGTGGGGCTATGACGTCGTCACCGACGCCGTCCTGATCTGGTTTGGCCCGGCGGCCCTGGTGCTGGGCGGGCTGTGCGTGATGATGTTCTTGCGCTGGCCGGTGGTGGGCGTCTTCGCCATGGCGGTGACGGTGCTCTATGTGCTGTCCAACATCTACCTGACCCAGCTCTATGCGCGGCCGGCCAACCTGCGCTCGGTCGCCCTGGACTCACGGATCGGCGGGGCGTTGGCCGACAGCATCTCGTCGAACGCCACGGTGAAGACCTTCGGCGCCGAGCCGCGCGAGGAGGGCCGGATCGGCGGGGTGACCGAGCTGTGGCGCAAGGCGACCATCCGCACCTGGAACCGGTTCACCGACCTGTGGCTGCTGCACAACCTGCTGCTGGTCGGCCTGCAGGCGGGCATGACCGGGTTGCTGCTGCGCGAGTGGGCGGCGGGGCGCGCCTCGACCGGCGACATCGCCTTCGGCGTCACCTCGTTCATGCTGATGAGCGGCTACCTGCGCAACATCGGCGAGAACATCCGCATGGCCCAGCGCGGCATGGACGATGTGGAGGACGTGGCCCGCTACGACGGCATGGCGCCCCAGGTGATCGACGCGCCGGCCGCGCCGGCCTTCCGCGCCGACCTGGGCGAGATCGTCTTCGACCGGGTTGTCTTCCGCTACAAGTCGGCGGACCGGCCGCTCTACGACCGCTTCACCTTGCGGATCGCGCCGGGCGAGCGGGTGGCCCTGGTCGGGGCGACGGGGTCGGGCAAGTCGACCTTC
>JANPKX010000395.1:0-6955 GCA_031426235.1 Alphaproteobacteria bacterium
GTGCTGTTCACCGCCGGGGCGCGGGTGAAAGTGCCGGGTGCGGCCTGGTTCTCGACGGCCGGCGAGGTGCGCTTCGCCGACGGTGGGCGGTTCGCGATGGCGACGCCCGGCGGGTCGACCCTCTCGATGGCGTCGCCGGCAAGCTTCGGTTTCGTGGGCGGGCAGGGCGCGGTCGAGGTGCGGAATGTCGGCGCGGATTTCGCCACGTCGTCGAACAGCCTCTCGTTCAGTGGAGCGGACGTCCGGTTCACGCGGACCAATGCCTCGGCCGCCGACACCCTGGTGGTCCGGGGTCTGGATCTGGTCGGCGTCGGCTCGGGAGCCCTCAACCTCAGCCTGACGGATCCCCTGGCCGCCGCCGCCTTGGGGGCCGTGGAGGTCCGTAACAGCGGCCTCGTCATCACCTCCGACGACGCGGTAGCTGGCGCCCTTCGCCTCTCCGGCGGCACGGTGAGCTTGAGCGGCGCCAACCTCATCTCCGATGTCGGCGGCGCGGTCCGGGGCGGCGACCTGCGCATCCAGGGAACGCAGGTGCAGGTGTCGGCCTCGACGATCGGCGCGTCGGCGCGGGCCGGGGGCGCGGCGGGCGCCCTGTCGATCCAGGGCCGCGACATCGATATCGACGGCGGCGCCATCTTCACCGTCACAACGACGGCCGCGCCGGGCGGTAACCTAAGCCTCGCGGCCAGCGAGAGCCTGACCGTTCGCGGGAACGCCAGCGTCACCTCCACCAATTCCGCCGGCGGGGTCGGCGGCCGGCTCGCCCTGACGGCCAGGGACCTGACCCTGGACGGCGCCATCGTGGTGTCGAGCGCCCTGGGCGCCGGCGCGGGCGGGCACATTGTCATCACCGCGCCGACGATCCACATCGGCGGGGGTCTCGCCATCGCCACGTCACTCGGGGCCGCGCGGCCAGGGGACGTCACCATCACCGGGGACGAGATCGACATCTCCGGCGGGACTTTCGGTTCGGCGCCGGGGCTCGTCAGCGATTCCGGCGCTTTCACCCTCAGCGCGACCAAGAGCGTCTCGGTGCTGGGCGGGACCTTCACCGCCTCCAGCACGAACGAGAACGGAGCCGGGGCGATCACCATACGGGCGCCGGAGGTCCTGCTGACCGAAGCGCGGCTTCAGGCCGACAACTTCGGGCCAGGCGGTTCGGGCACCATCCTGGTGGACGCCGGGACCCTGGTGCTGGACGAGACCATGATCCGGGTCGAGGCCAATGGCGCGCCGGGCAACCGGCTCGGCCTGGTGCGGCTGAGGGCCACCGGCGACCTGATCGCCATCAACAGCTTCATCACGTCCAACACCAACGACCGGGCCAGCGGGGGGATCGTGGATATCATCGGGCGCGACGTCCGCCTGATAGACACCCGAGTTCAGTCCGACACCGTGGGTTTGGCCAACGGGCCGGCGGGCCGTGTTTCGATCACGGCGACCAACACGCTGAAGATGTCCAACGGCGAGATCAGCTCCAATAGCAACAGCGCCGGCGCCGGCGGGGGCGTGGTGATCGAGGCGGGCGCGATCACCATGGACACGTCAGCCGCGATCCGCTCCGACGCTTCCGACTCCGGCGATGCAGGGCAGGTCACCATCAAGGCCAGGTCGCTGACGATGCTGGAAGGCAGCGCCATCACATCGCGCGCCCAGGGCGGCACGGGCGATGCGGGGACGGTGGCCATCGAGGCCGACAAGATCACCCTGACCGACAGCCGCATATCGTCGGGGACGCGCAGCTTCGGGGACGCCGGGCTCGTGCTCATCAAGGTCGGCGACCTGGTGGTGGATGGGGCGCGACGCGGCTTTACCTTCATCACCTCCGAGACCCTGGGTGCGGGCGCCGCCGGCGGGGTGTTCATCGACGCCAAGTCGATCAAGCTCATCGACCAGGGCTTCATCTCGTCTGACACGTTCGACGCCGGCGATGCCGGCACCATCGAGATCCGCACCGACACCCTCGACATCCTCGATGGGAGCTACATCTCGTCTGACAGTCAGGGCGCGGGCGATGCGGGCGGCGTCTCCGTGGTCGCGGGTACGATCCGGGTGACCGGCGGCGACCGGATCACCTACATCAGCTCCGACAGCCTGGACGCCGGCAACGCCGGGGAGGTCCGGATCGAGGCCAAGTCGCTCATCCTCGACAGGGGCGGGTTTGTCTCGTCCGACACCTATGGGCCAGGTGACGCGGGCGACGTGACGGTCAAGGCCGACACCGTGAGCCTCGACCGCAACGGCAATATCCGCTCGCGGACGCTGAGCAATGGCGATGCCGGCAACGTTTCCATAACAGCCAAGACCCTGACCCTCGACAATGGAGCCGCAGTCTCGTCCGAGGCGACCGACACGTCGGTGGGTGACGCGGGCTTCATCGAGATCGCCGCCGACACTTTGACCATCGGCGAATTTGCGCGCGTTTCGACGTCCAGCCGGGGCGAGGGCGACGCCGGCGCTATATCGATCACGGCCAAGACGCTCAGCATCGATAACGGGCTGATCAGTTCGGCGGCCGAGGTTGGCGCCCTTGGCGTCTCGGGAGCCCTGGCGATCGAGGCGGGCCGCCTCAGCCTGGTCGGCGGCGGGGCGATCTCCACCGTGTCGAACAACGCCAACCCCGCCGGCCTGATCGCGATCGAGGCGAGCTCGCTTTTGGTGGACGGCGCCGGCTCGCTGATTTCCAGCGAAAACCAGGCCGGCAATGCGCGGGCCGGAAACGCCGCCGGTCAGCGCGGCGACGCCGGTTCCGTCCTGATCACGGCTGGCGGCCTGACGGTCTCCAACGGCGGGCGGATCAGCACCAACGCCTTCGCGGGGGCCGCCGGCGAGATTGTGGTGGGCATCGCGCGGCCCGGCCTTCTGGTGCTTGAGGGCGCGGAGACCCCCGGGGTGATCCAGACCTCGTCCGGCGCCGGGACGGGCGGCAAGATCACCATCTCCGATCCCCTGGCCATCATCTCTAACGGCGGCTCGATCCTGGCGCTCGGCCAGCTGCGCGGCGCCAATGTGGTGATCCAGAGCCGCTACTTCATCAACTCCACCGACCGGGTGAACACGGTGGCCGTCGACGGCCAGGTCGATATCCAGACCGGCCTCTACGATGTCTCCAGCGGCATCGTCAGCCGCGACCTGTCGGTGCTGGACGCGTCCAAGGTGCTGCGCGGGCAGTGCCCGGCGGCGCGCTCGACCGGGGCGGTCAGCCAGCTCATCACCCGCCCGGTCGGACCCTATGCGCGTGATGTGTCGCCGGACGGCGTCGACCGGCCGCAGAGCGCGCGTGTCGCAGGGCCGGGGGGCTGTCCTTGAGCTGGCCTCGTCGCTGCCTCCTGGCTCCCTTGCTGGCGCCCGTGTTCGCTATCGGCGCGGCGAGCGCCGCCTTGGCCCAGGTCACCCCGCCAGACGTCGCGGGACGCACAGGCCCCGGCGCCCAGCCCGCCCGTCCCGACTACGCGCGCCCACCGCCAACGCCGTCTGCCGTGGCGCCCACGCCGGACACGGGGGGTCTTGCGCCCGCCGACGGCAGCACGCGCCTCACGGAAATCCGGGTGCGCGCTTCGGGCGCTGCGGGCGACAAGGCGGTCCCTCCCCGAAGCTGGCGTCCTGCCGACGAGCCCGGCGTGGACCTGCGCCTTGATCACCGCCCGGGCGAGGCCCTGGACGAGGCCTGGGTGCGCCGCCAGTTCACCTTCAATCGCCTGCCCGCGGAGGGCGGCGTGAGCCGCGCCCTGGCCCTGGTGCAGGTGATGAACCGCGCCTTCCTCGCGGCCGGGTTCGTTAACTCCGGCGTGATCGTTGGGCCGGGTTCCGCGCCGGGCGTCCTCGACCTGGGGATCGTCCATGGCGGGCTGGTCGCGCCGCCTGAAGGAGGCGAGCCGCTCACCGTCGTTTGGGCCAACGGCGACCCCAAGGGCCTCGACGCCGCCTTCGTCCGCGACCGGATGCCGGCGGCGCGCAGCCGCCCCCTCAGCGCCATCGACCTGGAGCGCGATTTCCGCCTTCTGGCCGAGGACCCGGCCGTCCGGACCGTCAACGCCGATCTGCGCCCCGGCGCCCGCCCCGGCGAGGCCAGCCTGACGGTCAGCATCTTCCCGCAGGACCGCTACGACCTCTACCTGACCGGCGCCAACAACCGCTCGCCCTCGATCGGCGGCGAGCGGGCCGCGGCCGGCGGCTTCGTCCGCAACGTGCTGGGTCCCGGCGACATCCTGAGCGGCGAGGTCGGCATCACCGAGGGCGTCGAGGATGTGTCGGCGACCTACGCCTTCCCGATGCTCTCGCCCCGCAACGTCGTCACCTTGCGCGGCGCCTACAACGACGCGGCGGTGGTCGATCCCCTGCTGGCGCCGCTCGACATCTCCGCCAACGAGCGGGTGCTGGAGGGCGGATTCACCCGCAAGCTGATCGACCGGCCGCTGTTGCCGACCGCCCGGACGGGTCGCTGGTCACCCGCCCAAACGCTGTCCGCCGGCGCCCTCGTCAGCTGGCATCGCGCCGAGAGCACGTTGCTGGGCGAGCCGTTCTCCTTCGCGCCGGGCGCCGTCGACGGGCGCAGCCGCTACACCGTGCTTCGCCTGGTCGGCGACTATGTGGTGCGCAATGTGGACCAGGTCTTCGCGGTCTCACTCACCGCCTCCATCGGGCTCAGAGGCACGCGATCCGAGATCGCCGGCCTGCCCAATCCCAGCCCCCACTTCAAGGTCGCCCTGGCCCAGGTGAATTACGCCCGCCGCCTGTCGCCGCGCGGGCTTGAGCTGCGCGCCCGCCTCTACGGTCAGATGAGCGCCGGCGTGCTCTATTCCGGCGAGCGGCTGTCGGCCGGCGGCGAGACGACCGTACGCGGCTATCGCGAGAACGTGGTCCTGGCCGACCAGGGCCTGGTGGGCTCGGTGGAGCTGGCCCATCCGATCAACCTGTCGGGCCGGCAGGGTGCGAGGCGGGCCTTTGACTGGGGTGCGTTCAGCGTCTCCGCCTTCGCCGACGGCGCGGCGATGCGCAACGCCAAGGCGCCGCAGCCGCAGCACCTGATCTACAGTGTCGGCGCCGCCCTTGCCTGGACCCCGAGCGGTGCCCTTTCGGCACGGATCACCTATGGATACGCGCTCAGGGACGTGGACGTGGCGGGCAAGCGCGATCTGCAGGACCGCGGCCTCCAGGCCCGGGTCACCCTCTACCCGCTCCGGATGCTCAGGTAGCCGGCCCCCGCGGCGAGGCCGTACTGGCCCGGACCACCAGGCTGTGCGGCAGGGTGACGTGACGGGTGAGAGCGGAGCCGCCGGACAGCACCTCCAGCAACAGGCGCACCACCTCATGGCCGATCTGGGCTGTCGGCTGGCGGATCGTGGTCAGCGGCGGGTCCAGATAGCCGGCAAAGCGGATGTCGTCGAAGCCCACCACCGAGACGTCTTCCGGACAACTCAGGCCGCGCCGGCGGATGGCGTCCAGGGCCCCCATGGCGGTCTCGTCGCTGAAACAGAAGAGGGCGGTGGGCCGGTCCGGCCGGTCCAGGAGTTCTCCGGCCTTGCGTGCGCCGGTCTCGATGGAGAAGTCGCCGGTGACGATCGCCAGGTCGCGCACGATGTCGCGGCGGGTTGCGGCCAGTTCCACGCCGTTCAGGCGGTCGCGGCTGATCGGGCTGGCGAGGGGGCCGGTGATCACCCCGATCCTGCTGTGGCCCAGACCATAGAGGTGCTCCATCGCCGCGATGGCGGCGGCAGCGTTGTCGATGTGGGCGCTGGAGACGCCCAGGCCGGGGCTGTATTCGCAGCCGTTCACGATCGGCGCACGGGCGCCCATTTCGGCGACCATCGGGGCCAGCGGCTCGGGCAGACGGTGGCCAAGGAAGATCAGCCCGTCCGCCTCGCGCCGCTGCAGCATGGCCGCATACTGGGCCTCGCGCGCCGCCTCATGGCGGGTGTCGCCCAACAGCACCGCATAGCCTGCCCCGCTGGCCGCCTCCTCGACGCCCCGGATCACCTGGCTGAAGAAGGGGTTGGAGATGTCCGGCACGGTCACGAGGATCTTGTGGGTGCGCAGGGTGCGCAGCGTCTTGGCGGCGAGGTTGGGCGTGTAACCGAGGCTGGCCACGGCCGCCTCCACCCGGCCGCGCGTGGTCGCCGAGACCCGGTCGGGCGCGCTGAGGACCCGCGAGACGGTGGCCGTGGAGACCCCGGCGGTGCGGGCGACGTCCTGGATCGTGGCCATGTCGGTTGCCATCCCTCCGCGTGATTGCTAGCCATGTAAACGATTACATCAGGCGAGCGGGACCGGGCAACGAGTCGCGCCGTGGGAGGGTTTGTCGGCATGGCGATACCTGGCATGACGGTCCAGGCGCGGCTGTTCCTGATGATGGTGCTGCAGCTCGCCATCTGGGGCGCCTGGGCGCCGAAGCTGTTCCCCTACATGGGCATGCTGGGGTTCCAGCCTTGGCAACAGTCGCTGGTCGGCAGTTCGTGGGGCGTGGCCGCCCTGTTGGGTATCTTCTTCTCCAACCAGTTCGCGGATCGAAGCTTCGCCGCCGAGCGCTTCATGGCCGCGAGCCACCTCCTGGGCGGCCTGGCCCTGCTGGGCTGCGCCTTCACCACCAGCTTCTGGCCGTTCTTCGCCTGCTACCTCGTGTTCAGCCTGCTCTATGTGCCGACCCTGTCGGTCTCCAACGCCATCGCCTTCGCCAACCTGAAGGACCCGGCCAAGGAGTTCGGAGCCGTTCGCATGGGCGGCACCGTAGGCTGGATGCTGGTGAGCTGGCCATTCGTGTTCCTGCTGAGCGCGCATGCCGGGCCGGACCAGGTGCGTGTGATCTTCATCGTTGCGGCCGTCGTCTCATTCGCCCTGGCCGCCTACAGCCTGACCTTGCCGCATACGCCGCCCAAGACGGGGGCCGACGGCGCCGACCCGCTGGCCTGGCGCGAGGCGATGAAGCTGCTGGCCGTGCCGTTCGTGGCGGTGCTGTTCC
>JANPKX010000396.1:0-1840 GCA_031426235.1 Alphaproteobacteria bacterium
CCGCCGGTGACCACGGCGGCGACGGATGAATTGAGTTCCATGGCGAGTTCGCTCCCATATGTTGCGAGTGATTGAGATTTGGCCGAAGGCTTAGCGCCATGAGCGTCCGCAAAAAAGCGTCACCCAGCGTCACCTTCGATCCGGAGGCTCAGATCGCTCGGGATCACGCGCTGGTCCCGTCGGTCATGCGGCTGAACGAGCAGCGGGTGAACCGTGGCTTCTGGCCCAAGATCCGCCGCACGGTCGCCAAGGCCCCGTTCGCCAAGGACGCCCTGTCGGTCTGGTACTGCGCCAAGGACGACCGGACGCCGATCGCGGCCAAGGGCATGATGCTGGCCGCCCTGGCCTATTTCGTGATGCCGGTGGACGCCATCCCCGACTTCATCGCCGGGCTGGGCTACACCGACGATGCTGCGGTCTTCACCGCCCTCATGGCCGTGATCGGCCGAAACCTAAAACCGCACCACCGGGCCGCCGCCGAGCGGGACATCAAACGACTGCGCGACGACTGAAGGCCGCAAGTTGCTCCCCCTGGAGGAGCGGTCGGCGAAGCCGACTGAGGGGGTCCTCAACGGCGTGCCGATCGCGCGGCGTACAGACGTCCGGGGCGACCCCCTCCGTTGCCTTCGGCGCCACCTCCCCCGATGGGGAGGAACAACGCCTGAGGGGTCCGCTCAGCCGTCCGCCGCCGGTACGGCGCTCAGCCTCGCAGACCGCGCCACGCGCTGTTCGCGCCAGGTGATGAAGAGCGTTGAGGCCACGACGATGCCGGCGCCCGCCAGGGTCCAGATCGTCGGCACCTCGCTGAACAGGAAAAACCCTGCCGCGGCGGAGAACACCAGCCGGGTGTAGTCGATCGGCCCCATGGCTGCCGCGTCGCCCACTTTCATGCCGTTGATGTAGCAGAACTGGGTCAGCGTCCCGAACACGCCCATGAGGCACAGCAGCACCAGATCCTGTGGTTCCGGCCAGCGCCAGGTCAGGAAGGCGCCGGGTATGGCGAAGACCAGGCCCAGGGTGGCGCTCCAGATCAGCAGGACGATCGGCGCATGGTCCCGCGTCATGATCTTCATGCCGGTGATCGTCAGGGCGAACAGGAAGGACGAGGCCAGCATAGCCAGGGCGGGCAGGCCGAGGGCGAACTCGCCGCCGGCGCCGGGGCGCACCATCACCAGCACGCCGCAGAACCCGACGATGGCGGCGCCGATCCGGAGCGGCCCGACCGGCTCACGCACCACGAAGGCCGCCAGCGGCACCAGCCACAAGGTGCGCGTGAACGACAGCGCATTGGCGTCGGCCAGCGGCATCTTCTGGAACGCGTAGAACGACAGGATCATCCCCAGCGTCCCGGCAGAGGACCGGAACAGCAGGATCCCAGGCCGGGTGGTGGCGAACGCCGCGCTGCGCATACGCAGGATGACCGGCAGCAACACCGCGAATCCCGCCGCCTGCCGATAGAAGGTCTGCAGCGCCGCCGGATAGTCGTCGCCCAGAAACTTGATCAGGGCGGTCATCACCGAGAAGCCGAGCGCCGAGGCCAGCATCCAGAGCGCACCCTGGGTGTTGCCGGACATTGCCGGGCGCCGGGCCGGCGGGGCGGGGGCATCTCCGGTCATGCTGGACGGTCCGCAAGGCGCATGTCGTCTCGATACCGCGCTTTGGCTCCGGGTCCACTGCCCTCCAGCCTGATTCGCGATTCCTTGACCTGACGGCCCTCTTCAGCGCATAAGCCGCCCCTTCCGGCGCCAACCTTGGTCAGCGCCCTCCACCGCCACGACCCCTGCCCCGGCAGGACGAGGGCGGCGAGGACCCCCGTCGACGTGATCGTCCACGGGGGATG
>JANPKX010000397.1:0-5355 GCA_031426235.1 Alphaproteobacteria bacterium
GGCCAGTCGGTCACCCTGACCGCGGCCACCACGCAGCTGGTCGAGCGGGTGCGTTTCACTGACGGCCAGCAGGTGGCCCGCGGCGCCGTGCTGGTCGAATTGAAGGACACCGAACAGGACGCCGGCATAGCCCAGGCTGAAGCCCGGTTGGTTCAGGCCCGACGCGCCTATGACCGCTACAAGTCGCTGGGGGACCAGGGCTTCGCCTCGAAGGCCGCCGTCGATGCGCAAGAGGCGGGGTGGCGCTCTGCGCAGGCCGACGTCAATGCGGCGAAGGCGCGCCAGAACGACCGCGTCATCCGCGCGCCATTCGCGGGCGTCGTGGGTCTGTCGGATGTTGCGCCAGGCGCCCTGGTCAATCCTGGCGCGCCGATCGTGACGCTGGACGACGTCTCTGTGATGCGGGTCGATTTCCAGGTGCCGGAGCGCTATCTCGGCCAGCTTCGGCCCGGCCAAGCGCTGCTGGCGACGACCGACGCCTTCCCGGGAGAAACGCTGACGGGCCGCATCGCCCGCCTGGACACCCGCGTCGATGAACGCACACGGGCGATCACCGCACGCGCCGAATTCGCCAATGGTGGCCGGCGTCTCAAGCCGGGCATGCTGGTCAGGGTCGGCATCTCGCGTGGGCAACGGACCAGCCCCAGCGCCCCTGAGTCCGCGGTGGCGGTGCAGGGCGACGGGGGCTTCGTCTATGTGATTCGTCAGCGACCGGCCCAGGGTGGCCGCCCTGCCGGGGCGATGGTCGAACAACGCCCCATAACGACGGGCGTGCGGCAGATGGGCTTCGTGGAGATCCTGGACGGCGTGAAGCCCGGCGACCGGCTGGTGGCCGACGGGTTGAACAAGCTGCAGCCGGGCATGCCTGTCCGGATCGCCGGGGGACGACCCGGCGCGGGGTCAGGCGCCGCCGGGGCGCCCGCCGCTCGGCCCCAAGGCGGTCCGTCAGGCCCGACGGGCGCGCCGCCGGCCGGCGCCCGCCCGGCTGGCGCGAGGCCCGCGACATGATGCTCTCCGACGTCTCCGTCCGACGGCCCGTGTTCGCCGCGGTGGCGGCGATCATCCTCTGCGTCATCGGCTTTGCGGCTTTCAATGCGCTGACCGTCCGCGAACTTCCGAGTGTCGATCCGCCGGTGGTCAGCATTTCCACCAGCTATCGCGGCGCCTCCGCCGAAGTGATCGAGGAACGGATCACCGAGCTGATCGAACGCCAGGTGGCGGGGATCGAAGGGATCGACCGCGTCAACTCCTCGTCGCGCGACGGGTCGTCCCGCATCAGCATCTCGTTCAAGCTGGATCGCGATCTGGACGCCGCCGCCAACGACGTCCGGGACGCCGTCAGCCGGGTGAGCGCGCAATTGCCCGAGCAGGCGGACCCGCCGCAGATCCAGAAGGCGACGGCGGACTCCTCGCCGATCATGTTCCTGAACTTCACGTCCAAGACCATGGACCGGCTGGCGCTGTCGGATTACGCCCAGCGGTATCTGGTCGAGCGGCTTTCGACAGTTCCTGGCGTCGCGACGGTCGGCGTCGGCGGTGCTCAGTACTACGCCATGCGGATCTGGCTGAACCCAGACGCCATGGCGGCGCGCGGGATCACCGTCGAGGACGTGGAGAGCGCCCTCGTCACCCAGAACGCAGAACTCCCCGCAGGATCCCTGGAGGCGCCTGCGAAGGACTTCACGATCCGCGTCGCTCGGTCCTACGCCACCCCGGCCCAGTTCGCCCTGATGCCGATCGTGCCCGCCCGCACGGCGAGCGGGACCGCGGGATCCGCGGCGTTGGGCGGCACGGCCTCTGGTGCGGGGGCCGCCCAGGGCGCGGTGCGCGATGTCGCCAGCGCCAGCGCAGCGCAGGGCTACATCACGCGATTGGGGGACATCGCGCGGGTCGAGGAGGGGCCGGACGAGCGCCGGCGCCTGTTCCGGTCAAACGGGGCCGACATGGTCGGCATCGCGATCACCCGGCAGAGCCAGGCCAATGACCTGGACATCTCGGATGGCGTCCGTGCGGCGCTCAAGGAGATCAATGCCGGCCTTCCCAAGGGGACGCGGCTGGGCGTTTCGGTCGACTATACGGAGTTCACCCGCCAGGCGATCCGCGAAGTCTGGATCACCATGGGGATTTCGCTGGCCCTGGTGGCGCTGGTCAACTTCCTGTTCCTGGGCACGGCGCGGGCGGCGATCATCCCGACGATTGTTGCGCCGATCTGCATCCTGTCGACGTTCATCGTCCTGGCCCCACTGGGCTTCTCGATCAACCTGCTGACCCTGCTGGCGTTGGTGCTGGCGATCGGGCTCGTTGTCGACGACGCCATCGTCGTGGTCGAGAACATCCAGCGGCGCATCGACGACGGCGAGCCGCCGATCGTGGCGGCCCAGCGCGGTGCGCGGCAGGTGTTCTTCGCCGTCGTCGCGACCACGGTCGTGCTGGTTTCTGTGTTCGCGCCCTTGATGTTCCTCCCAGGGTTCATCGGTCGGCTGTTCGTCGAGCTGGCCGTGTCGGTGGCGGCCGCCGTTGCCTTCTCGGCGTTGCTGGCGCTGACCCTGTCGCCGATGCTGGCGTCCAAGCTGCTGCGTCCCTCCGGCGGTGAGGGCTGGCTGGCGCGCAACGTCGAGTCGGCCATGCACCGCCTCAAAACGTCGTACCACGCCTCGCTGGAGGCCATGCTGGGCCGACGGTCGGTGTCCATCGGCGCGTCCGGGCTGGTGATCCTGCTCGCCGCCGCGGCCGTGGGCGTATTCAGCATTCTGCCGCGGGAACTGACCCCGGAAGAGGACCGGCGCCGCGCCCAGATCAGCTTCTCCGGCCCCGAGGGCGCCGGGTTCGACTACACCCTGGCCGCGAGCAAGAAGATCGAGGCGATCCTGGCCCGGCATCTCAAGGATGGGGTCGTGGAGCGCTACGTCTTCTCGATGCCGCGCTTCGGGAACAACTCGTTCAACTCTGGCGGCGGCAACGTCATTCTCTCGCCAGATACCAAGGTGACGGCGCCCGAACTGGCGGCCCAGCTCAATCGCGAGATGTCGTCGGTCACCGCGGTTCGCGCCATCGCCTCGCCCGAGGGCGGGTTGCAGCGCGGGGGGCCGGGCGGCGGCGGCGGAGGCGGCGGCGGCTCCAGCCTGCAACTGATCGCCACCGGCACCGACTATCCCGAAATCGCCCGCTGGATCCAGCCTGTGCTGGCCGCGGCGTCCGAGAACCCGGGCCTGGCGCGTCCGCGCCTGGACTATGAGCCGACCAGCCCGCGTGTGGTGGTGAACATCGATCGCGAGAAGGCGGCGGCGCTCGGCATATCCGCCCAGGCCATCGGGCGCTCGCTGGAGACGATGTTCGGATCGCGGCGCGCGACGACCTACATCAAGAACGGGCAGGAGTACGATGTGCTGCTGCAAGCCGACCGGGACCGTCGCGAGACCGAGGCCGATCTGAACCAGCTCTATGTGCGCGCGAACTCAGGCGAAGCGGTGCCCTTGTCGTCGGTTGTAACGACCCAGGTACGCGGTGACACGCCGGATCGCTCCCGGGTGGATCGCCTCCGCTCCATCAGCCTCTCGGCCCAGCTCAACCCCGGCTACACGATGGGCGAGGCGATCGCCTTCCTCCGCGCCGAGGCGGCCAAGCAGCCAGGCTCGGTGACGGTCAAGTGGGGCGGTGGTGCGCGGGACTATCTGGAAGCCTCGGGGTCGGTGGGCCTGGCCTTCGGCATCGCCCTCTTGCTGGTCTTCCTGGTCCTGGCGGCGCAGTTTGAAAGCTGGATCCATCCGGGCGTGATCATGCTGACCGTGCCGATCGCGGCGCTGGGCGGCCTGTTCGGCCTGCTGATCACCGATTCCTCGATCAATACCTACAGTCAGATCGGGCTGATCATCCTCGTGGGCATCGCCGCCAAAAACGGCATCCTGATTGTCGAATTCGCCAATCAGTTGCGTGACGAGGGCTTGAGCATCCGCGAGGCGGTGATCGAAAGCGCCTCGCTGCGGCTTCGTCCGATCATCATGACGTCCGTCTCGGCCGCAGCCGGGGCGATCCCGCTGATCCTCGAGGGCGGCGCCGGCGGCGAGGCGCGCAAGACCATTGGCGTCACCATCTTTTTCGGCGCGATCTTCGCCACCCTGGTCACGCTGTTCGTGGTGCCGGTGTTCTACAACTTGCTGGCGCGGTTCACGAAGTCGCCCCTTGCCGCCAGCCGCCGGATTGAAGCCTTCGAGGAATCCGAGCGCGCCCGCGTCGCCAACGCTGCGGAATAGGGCCGCCAGCCTCAAGGGCCCACGCCAGGGAGCCTGCGGTAAGGGGGTGTCAGGCCCCCTGGGCCCGGCGGGCGACGGGAGGCATCGCTCTTCGGATCGGGGTGTCGACCAAACAGACACACTCATCGACGTCCGGAGGATGATCCAGACGTCGTTTCACGTCAAGGTTGTCTCAAAGGCCGGCTACGCGGTCGGGTAGATCTCAGGGCTTGTGGCCGGTTTCGACCATCAGGAAGGCGATCAGGTCCACGCGGTCCTTCTCATCCTTCAGGCCCGCGAACGACATCTTGGTGCCCGGCAGGAACTCCTGCGGCTTGGCCAGCCACTGATTCAGCTTGTCGGCGTCCCAGGTCCAGCCCGCCGCCTTCAGCGCGTCGGAGTACTTGAAATCAGGGTTGCTGGCGGATGCCTTGCCGAACACGCCGTGCAGGTTCGGGCCCGTCATGTTCGCGCCGCCCGGCGTGATCGTGTGGCACGACTGACAAAGCGCGAACTTGGCCTCGCCATTGTCGAGGTCCGCGGTGCTGTAGGGCGCCGGGAAGCTGGCGAGCAGTTTCAGCTTCTCGTCCGCGGACAACTTCGGGGCCTCGGCGGCGGCGGGCCCGCTGCCGGCGCTGGGCGCAGGTTCGGACTTGCCGCAGGCAGCGACCAGCCCAGCCAGGGCCACAGCGGTCAGGATCGGGCTCAAACGCATGGGGGGCTCCAGAAAAATCCGCCGGCAAACTAGCGTGGCTCGCGGGCCGCGCAAGCGCCTCTACCGCAGTTTGCGCCGTTCGCGGCACACCGCCTCATCCAGCGCCTGCAGAAAGCGCGATCGATCGGCGCCGGCGAACGGTTTCGGCCCACCCGTGATCTCTCCGGTCGAGCGGATGTGCTCCATGATCGCGCGATGGGCCAGCGCCTGGCCGATCGAATCGGGCGTAAACGCGCGCCCGTTTGGCGCGAGGGCGGCGCCGCCCGCCTTCAGCACCCGGTCCGCGAGGGGAATGTCATTGGTCACGGTGATGTCGCCGGGCTGCGTCTGGTCGGCGATCCAGTCATCCGCCACGTCGGGCCCCGCGTCCACGATCCGCCGTTCGATCAGCGGCGAGGCGGGGATCTGGAT
>JANPKX010000398.1:0-4395 GCA_031426235.1 Alphaproteobacteria bacterium
GGCCATCCCGGGCGGCTTCCTGACCGGCCCCCGCGCGGCCGCCGGCGTTGCCGCGATCGGGGCCATCGGCATGATCGGCGCGGTCGTCGGTCCGGCCGTCTGGGGTGTCGTCCAGGACGCGACGGGAGGTTTCAAGGTGGGACTCTACGGCCTGACGGTTCCCTACATGCTCGCCGCAGGATTGGTGCTGTGGGTTCGACGTCGCGCGCGCCTCATCGCTGGCCCAGCCTAGCTCTTGCGCCACCGGCGCGGAGCGTTCATGTGCCGGGCACAACATAAGGGACGGGAACCCAAGATCATGACGGCCAACATTCCGACCAGCGGCCTGCAGCTGCGCTCGCTGATCACGCCTGAGGGACAACTTGAACTGTCGCTGGTCGACACGCCGGTGGCGGCGCCCGGCGAGGGCGAGGTTCTGGTGCGGGTGGAAGCCTCGCCGATCAACCCCTCCGACCTGGGCCTGCTGCTGGGTCCCGCCGACCTCTCCACGGCCAAGGCCGCTGACGGCAAGGTCAGCGCCAAGGTCCCCGATCATCTGATGCGGATGGTCGCCGCGCGCGTGGGCGAGAGCATGCCCGTGGGCAACGAGGGCGCGGGCGTGGTGATCGCCGCCGGCCCCGACGCCGCCTCGCAAGGCCTGATGGGCCTGATGGTCGCGATCCTTGGCGGCGCCATGTATGGCCAGTACCGCACGCTGCGGACGGCAGATGTGCTGCCCCTGCCGCCAGGGACGACCGCCGCGGCCGGGGCGTCTTGCTTCGTGAACCCCCTCACGGCGCTGGGCATGGTCGAGACCATGCGGGCCGAGGGCCACACCGCCCTGGTTCACACCGCCGCCGCCTCGAATCTGGGCCAGATGCTGAACAAGATCTGCCTGAAGGACGGGGTCGATCTGGTGAACATCGTGCGCAGCGCCGCGCAGGCCAGGATTCTCACCGATATCGGCGCCAAGCACGTCGTCGACTCGACATCGGCGACCTTCCAAGACGACCTGGTCGCCGCGTTGAAGGCCACCAACGCCACCATCGCCTTCGACGCCATCGGAGGCGGCAAGCTGGCCAGCCAGATCCTGTCGGCCATGGAAATCGCGGCCAACTCCAAGCCCGGCGCCTATAGCCGCTATGGGTCGAGCGTGCACAAGCAGGTCTACATCTATGGCGGCCTCAACACCGGCCCGACCGAGCTGGTTCGGGCCTACGGGATGGCCTGGGGCCTGGGCGGCTGGCTGCTGACCCCGTTCCTGGTCAAGCTTGGCGCCGAGGGCGCGCAACGCCTGCGCCAGCGCGTGGTGGATGAGCTGACGACGACCTTCGCGAGCCACTACACGTCGGAGATCTCGCTGAAGGAGGCCCTGCAGCCGGACGTAATCGCCGCCTACAATCTCAAGACCACCGGTGAGAAATACCTGATCGTCCCCACCAAGGCCTGAGGCACCTATTCCATCAACTCCACGTCCGGCTGGGGCGTGAACTGCGGTGCGTCGGAGAAGGTCAGGCCCTCCTCGAAGTCGAGGAAGATGTCCATCAGCTCCTCGGGCGAGACTGGAACCTGGCGTCGCAGCGGGAACCGGAAGCGCCAGAAGCTGACGATGTGCTGCACCGCGCCGCATTGCTCTCCCAGGTTCATGAACATGCCCGGGGCGGCCAGGAGGAAGTCGCGGAACGCGGTCGGCTTCCCTTCGATCGTCAGCGACCGATAGGCGTTGTCGTAGACGCCGAGCATTCGGTTGACGCCCTCAATGGACTTGGTGATCGCGGCATCGATGCGGACACGGGCGCCTGGCAGGTAGCGCTGGGTCTCCTGGGTCTGAGGACCGCGAGGGCGCAGGGACGCGAGCTCTTGCATGAGCTCGCTGATCTGCGGCGCCAGCTCGTCCAGAATCCATTTGTAGTAGAGGAACCCGCGCCAGCAGAACACGCCGTCCTGATAATCCTTGTCGCTGAGCCGCAGAGTTTCCTTGAGCGGGGCGAAACCGTCGTCGGCGGAACTGGACAGCAGTTTCTCGACCAGCTTGGCCGCGGCCGCGCCGCCGCCGCCTTCCCCCGCGGAGAGCTGAACCAGGGCCATGATCTGTCCACGCACGAACTCGTACATGCGCTGGATGTCCGCGTCGGTGATCGCGAAGTAGGGCCGGGCCGGCTCGAAACCGTTGCGCTTCAGGTGCTCGCGCAGGAGGAATGGATCGAGGGACGGCAGCTGGTCGATCAGTTCCAGCATCTCGCGATCGGGGCGGCCCGGCTTGAGAAGGTCGCCGAACATCTGGTCCGCCGCCTCGTCGAAGTCTTTCTGGCCCACCATCAGGAAGCGCGCGCCGCAGCGCAGATCGGTCCCGTCCATGGGCACCATGATCTTGGTGGCAGTGGAGACCGGTCGCGGGAACAGCTCGCGCTCGTGCGGCCGGACCCGGTGCTTGACCAGGATGCCGCGATTCAGGAGCCTGTTCTGAAAGAAGGGCTGCTCGCCCAGACTGGGATCGGCGGCCATCTTGCGGTGGGTGGCCACAAGGTTGAGCACGCGCGCGGTCGAGGCGGACTGCTCCAGCGCGATCAGGCTTCGGACGGTGCGGTCTGGCGCGGGCATGGCCTGTGGTCGGGATTAAGAGGTCGAACACCGGCAGCTTATCGGTGAGTTGAAAAGGAAGCGCTAACGCTGCACGAGCTTGCGTGACCTGCGGTCAATGGCGTCCAATTGCGCGAAGTTCGGAGGCGCGGCCATGAAGATCGACCTGCTCTCGCCGTCCAGCTTCGCGTCGGGCCAGCCGCACGACCAGTTCGACTGGCTGCGCTGCAACACCCCGGTCCGCTGGCACGACGAACCCGGGGGCAAGGGGTTCTGGGCGGTGACCCGCCACGCGGACGTGTGGACGGTTGACCGCGACTTCCAGACCTACTCGTCCGAGCCCACCATCATGATCTCAGACCCGCTGGCCGAGGCCGGCGGCTTCGGGCCGTACAAGATGATGCTGATGATGGATCCGCCCGAGCACACGGCGTTCCGCAAGCTGATCCGTTCGGAATTCACCGAGCCAGCCGCCCGGCTGCGCCAGGCCCGCATCCAGGAGCTCGCCACCCGCATCGTCGATGCGGTGATTGCCCGCGGCGAATGCGACTTCGTGGACGAAGTCGCCGGCGAGATGCCCTCATTCGTCATCGCCGAGCTGATGGGGTTGCCCCTCGAGGACGGCCGGGAACTCTACAAGCTGACCGAGATCATCCACACCGCGCCCGAAGCGCTGGCGCCGGGCGCCGGCGGCCAGGCCGTGATGAAGATGTTCGAGTACGGCTCGAAGGTGATCGCCGAGAAGCGGGCGCGGCCTGGAGACGACCTGGCTTCCCGGCTGCTGGCCTGCGAGGTCGATGGTCGCAAGCTGGAGGACATGGAGTTCCTGCTCTTCTTCCTGCTGCTGGTGGACGCGGGCGGCGACACCACCCGCAACCTGCTGTCCGGCGGGCTGCTGGCGCTGATGGCGAATCCCGACCAGTACGCTTGGCTGACGGCCGACCTGGAGGCCCGCCTGCCGGCCGCGCGTGAGGAGCTGCTGCGCTGGACCAGCCCGGTGATCTACATGCGGCGCACGGCCCGGCAGGACGCCGAGTTGGCCGGACAGGCGATCAAGGCCGGCGACAAGGTGGTGATGTACTTCGGCGCCGCCAACCGCGATCCCGCCGTCTTCGACCGGCCCGACGTGCTGGACCTGTCGCGGCGGGACAACCCGCACATCGCCTTCGGCACCGGCCCGCACGGATGCCTGGGCCAGCACATCGCCCGCATCGAGATCGACGCCATGCTGCGCGAAGTCCTGACCCGGATGAAGGATTTTGATCTGGCTGCGCCCGTCGAATGGCTCCCCAGCAACTTCATCTCCGGACCCAAGGCGATGCCGCTGAGGTTCAGGTCACGGTGACCGCGGCCGGCTAGGCTGTCTGAGGCAGGGGTTCCCAGCCCAGGCAGACGGCGACGGCGCGGCGGGCCAGCAGATCGCCCGGGTCGATGAGCTCGAGCGCGACATCATCCGTGTCCAACACCAGGGGGACCTCGGTGCAGCCGGCGATCAACACCTCGGCGCCCTGGGTGCGCAGATCCTCGGCGTGGGCGGCCATCTCGCGCCGGACATCATCGCCGGTGTCGCCGGCCTTGATGCGATAGAGCGTCACCATGAAGGCCTCCTGTCGCTCCGGCGAGAGGGTGACCAGGCCCATGGCGCGGGCCGCGAGATATTCGCGATAGAGCCGCAGCGCCCCCTTGGTGCCCAGGACCCCGGCGCGCGCCGCGCCGCTCGCCCGCGCTTCCGAGGCGCCCAGGTCGATCATATCGATCAGCGGCAGCCCCGAGGCCCGCTGGATCAGGTCAGCGTGGGCGTGGGCGGTGTTGCAGGGCATGGCCAACACCTCGGCG
>JANPKX010000399.1:0-5352 GCA_031426235.1 Alphaproteobacteria bacterium
CGCGGCTCGCCGCCACCGCCACGGACGAGTTCTTCAGGTTGCTGCCGCGAACCCAGCCCTGCAGCCGCCAGCCGCCGACGCCGTCGCCGGCGGGCTGCGCCAGGGTCACCGTCGCCGCCTCGCCTGTGGCGAACGAGCGCGCGCCGACCAGGCCCGCGCCCTGCTGCACCCGAAACGCTTGCAGCCGCACCTGGGCTTGCACGGCGCCGAACGTGTGCTGGGCGCTGACCATGCCGCTGGCGTCCTTAAGGTCCAGCCGCTGGTCTGCCGCGCCCTGGCGGGCTCCGCGCACCGGGCGATAGCCGTCTGTCCGCGAGGCGGCGGCGGTCACCATCACGCCGCCAAGGCCGCCGGACGCCGCGGCCCGATAGCTGTCGCGCTGGCCAAACGACATGTCCGCCGCGGCCAGGCCATCGCTGGCGCCCCGCGCTTGCAGGGCGACCACGCCGGTAAGCGCCCCGGCGCCATAGGGACCGGCCCCCGCGCCGCGGACGATGCTGGCGCCCTCCAGGCCCTCGCCGGGCAACGCGCTCCAGATCACCCAGCCACCGAACGGATCGTTCTGCGGCGCGCCTTCCAGCGTCACGAGCGCCCGTCCCGCCCCCGACGGCGCGATCGCACGCAGCGACAGGCCCTGGGTCGTCGGGTTGGCCGCGCCGCTGCCGGTTCGTCGGAACAGCGAAACCCCAGGCGCGCTCTTGAGCGCATCGTCCAGCCGCGTTTCCATGCGCAGGATGTCCGGGCCGACCTGGACCGCGCTGAACGCCGCCTCTCCGCCCAGCGGCACCAGGCGGGGCGGGTGGACGATCACGACTTCAACATCGGCAACGGGCGGCGGCAGATCGGGCATGGCGTCTCGTAGGTCTGGTATGATGGGCCGCAAGAGCGCTACTGACGCAGAAGGAATAGCACAATGACAAAGGTCGCCATTGTCACCGGCGCCGGCAGCGGGATCGGGCGGGCTGTGTCCGTGGCGCTACTGGGCACGGGCTGGAGCGTCGCCCTGGCCGGCCGCCGTGAAGACCAGCTCGCCGCCTCCGCCGCCTTGGGGGAGGGCGCGCCGTGCCTGGTGCAGCCCACCGACGTTTCCGATCCCGATAGCGTCGAGGCTCTGTTCGCCGCGACCGTCGCGCGGTTCGGGCGGCTCGACCTGTTGTTCAACAATGCCGGGACCGGGGCGCCGCCCGGTCCACTGGAGGACCACTCGATCGCCCACTGGCGCCGGGTCGTGGACGTGAATCTCACAGGCGCCTTCCTCTGCACCCGCGCCGCCTTCGGCCAAATGAAGCGCCAGGACCCCCGTGGCGGCCGGATTCTCAACAACGGGTCGATCTCGGCGCACGTGCCGCGCCCGGGCTCGATCGCCTACACCGCGACCAAGCATG
This sequence comes from Alphaproteobacteria bacterium, assembly GCA_031426235.1. Lineage (GTDB taxonomy): Bacteria > Pseudomonadota > Alphaproteobacteria > Caulobacterales > Caulobacteraceae > Phenylobacterium. Next base: position 1,386 of record JANPKX010000399.1, read on the forward strand.
CGATCACGGGACTGACCCGTTCGACCGCCCTGGACGGCCGGCCCTTCGACATCGCCTGCGGCCAGATCGACATCGGCAACGCGGCCACCGACATGACCCGCGCCATCGCCAAGGGCGTACCGCAGGCGGACGGCTCTCTGAAGGCTGAGGCCGTCATGGATGTGACCGCCGTCGCTGACGCCGTGCTCTACATGGCCGGCCTGCCGCTGTCGGCAAACGTGCCCTTCATGACCGTCATGGCGACCCGGATGCCCTACATGGGACGCGGGTAGGGCTGCCCCGGACGAGGCCAACTGATGCCCGATAATAATGCGATGCAACATTTCTGCTGCAACGCAATATCTTTACGCTTGCGTCAACGTAATCGCGAGGTCATCAAGCGACATCGACCTGGGGCGGATGGAGCGTCAGACCTCCCCGACCAGGCGAGAGGAACGCCGGAAAGGGGTTTGAAGAAACCCTGATCCCGGAGATCGACCATGATCCGCACCCTGACCCTCGCCGCCGCGACGGCCGCCCTGTTGGCCGGCTCCGCCAGCGCCCAGTCCGTCCGCATCACCACCGTCGGCAAGTCCCCCGCCCAGCTCCACAGCGACATCGCCGTCGCAGCCAAGCAGGTCTGCCGCATCGCAATCCAAGGCGCGACCTTTCCCCGCGAGATGTACGCCTCCTGCTACAAGGCCGCCGTGGCGAGTGCCGTGGCCCAGGCGGGCGACCCGGCCCTGGCCGCCGTCGCCGGCATCAAGCTGGCGTCACGCTAAGGTCTCAGCGCGCGCCGAACGGCAACGGGACCGGGGCTTCGGCCTCGCTCTCGCTGAAGCTCGGCGCGCGTTTCTCGAGGCTGGCGCGCACCGCCTCGACCTGGTTGGGCGAACCAATCAGCGCCGTCTGCTCGCGGCTCTCTTCCAGCAGGAGTTCGTGCGCGTCGCCGTCGGCCATCAGGTTGAGCAGCCGCTTGCCCGCGCGGATGGCGTCGGGGTTCTTGCCCGCCACGTCATGCGCGAACGCCAGGGCCTCGGCGCGCGGATCCTCGCAAACCCGCGTCGCCAGACCCAACGCCAGCGCCTCCTGGCCGCTGAAGATACGCCCGGAATAGGTCAGCTCGCGGGCCACGTCGTCGCGCACTAGGCCGCGCAGCAGCGCCATGCCGGCCATGTCCGGGATCAGACCCCACTTGATCTCCAGCACCGACAGCTTGGCGTCCGCGGTGACGAACCGCAGGTCGGCCGAGAGTTGCAGCTGGTAGCCGCCGCCGAACGCGACGCCGTGCACCGCGGCGATCACCGGGACGGGGATCTCGCGCCACACCATCACCGCGTGCTGGGCTCGATTAGAGCCGCCGGGCGTGCGCTTGGGCGTCACCAAGTCGCCGGCGGACCCCTGCCCGCCCGAACGCGCGCCGGACGCCATGGCCGCGAAGTTCGAAGTGTCGAGCCCCGCGCAGAACGCCCGGCCCTCGCCCGAGAGAACAACGCAGCGCAGGCCTGGCTCGGATTTCAGCCGCTCGCCGGTCTGGATCAGGGCCTCGAACATGTCGTTGTCGAGGGCGTTCATCTTGTCGGCGCGGATCAGGCGCACGTCGGCGACGCCGCCCTGGATGTCCACGGAAATGCGGTCGTTCATGAGAGTCTCCATTCAGCGCCGCGACACGACATAGCCGGCGCGGGGGAAGTGCACATGGGATACGTCCAGCTCGCCGCACTCGCGTGCCAGGGTGATGCGGGTGGGCGTCAGGGCCACAAGGACACCTTCGATCGGGTCACGGCCGTAGTCATCGGCCTGGACCACCACCGCCGCCCCAGGCATCAGACCCGTGGGGTCGCGGGCGTCGCTGGCAGGGGGTTCGACCGGCGCCGAGGCCTGGGCGATCGTCACGGCCTCGGTCGGCTCCATCTCGCTGCGGCGGCCGTGACCAATGGCCCGGATCCGGTCGCGCCAGCCTGCGATGCGGTCGAACCCGGCCAGCATCTCGGCCGCCGTCGTCCGCGCCGCCGCGCCGGTCCACCAGATGTTCATCCAGCACGCGACATCGGCCAGCGAGGGCGTGGCCCCGCCCAGGAAATCGCCGTCCGCCAGCCCTTCGTCCAGCCAGGCTGCATAGGCGCGCCACTGCGGCTTCATAAACGGCGCGGCCGCCTTCATCGCCGCCACATCGAACGGCCGGCCCGACAGCTTCTCGCGGTCGGCGACAAAGTCCTTGGGCACATTCTCACCGATCTCACCGAAGATCACGGCGACGCTGGCCTGGAACCAGGTGCGGTCCGCCCACAGGTTCACCGCCCAGTCGGCGCCGCGCACCACCGGGGGGTTGGGGAATCGGCGCTCCAGCTCCGCCAGGATCACCTGGCTGTCGCAATAGATGTCCGCCCCGATCTGCAGCACCGGGATGCGACGATACCCACCAGTCAGCGGGACCAGGTGCGGCTTGGGCATGATCACCGGCTGGACCACAGAACGCCACCCGAGCCCCTTGATCCCCAGCATCAGCCGCACCTTCTCGGAGAAGGGCGAGGCGTCGTAGTGATGTAGGATGATCTCGCTGGACATTGAGGCCTCTGAAGTCCCTGGCGCCGGGACGCAGCGCAAACCTATGCCAACCACCCCAGGCTGCAACGGCGCCCTCGCGTCAACGTCGGGCCCAGCTTCAACCGAACGGTGGCGCGAAGCGGATGTTGCCCTTCTCCAGGCCCTTCAGCACCACCTCGACGCCGCCGGACTTGATCATCCACTCCAGCCGGTGGTCGCGGTACTCGCGCTTGAAGAGGCCCTTGTCGACCAGGTCTGCGACGTTGGGCATGGTGGCCCCGCCGGCGTTCATCGCGGCGATATCCGCCACGCAGCGCGCGACTGAGGGCCGCGTATTCGCCCGCGCCAGCCAAGCCGCCAGCTTCGACCCGGGCGCAGGCGGGTTGCCGTGTCCGACCGAGCCGTTGAGATAGGGGACTACGCTGAGGTCGCCCCAACCGAAGGCCGCGCCGTTGAACCATTCCCGCTCGCCCAATTGCGCCTCGAGCCAGGCGAAGAAGCTTTGGGTCTGGGTTCTGGCCGCGTCCATCAACGCCTCGGCCGCTGCGCCCTCCGCCCGGCGGAACCAGTGGATTTCGGAGATACCCCAGTTGATCGCCTCGAAGTGGGTGTCCATCACCTCTTCCAGCATCCGCACCCGCGCGCGCTCGGCGGCGGATGCGGGCCGCATCGACGGCTCCGGATAGGCGTCGTCCAGGTACTCCAGGATGATCGTGGACTCGAAGATGCGGACGTCGCCGTCGACCAGGGCCGGCACCTCGGCCCGGGGGCTCGCTTCGACGAAGGCCCCGTGCGCCCCGCCCGCGCCCAGCCCGCCTGGCATCGGGGCCTGATAGGCCAACCCCTTCTCGTTGAGGGCAATCTTGACCTTCTGGGCATAGGGCGAGAGCGGGTGGTCGTAGAGGGTGATCATGACGAGAGCGCTCCCGCCAGGTCCTGCTTCTGCGCCGCCTTGGCGGCCTTGAACGCAGGCCGCTCGGACAGCCGCGCCCAATAGGCCTGGATCGCCGGGCTGAACCGGTCATCCAGCTTCAAAGACTTGGCCAGAAGCAGCGCGTATCCCACGGAAATGTCGGCGGCTGTGAACCGGCCTGCGCACAGATGCTCAGACGTCTCCAGCACGCTGCCGGCGTAGCGCAGACGGCTCATGAACCACTTGGCGTAGTCGTCGGCCACATGCTCGGCGCGGCCCGGCTCCAGCTGGCGATAGCGCAGCACCAGGGTCTGGGGGAAGGTCAGCGTCGCCTCGCCGTGGTGCAGCCAGTTCAGCCAGGCGCCGTAGGCCGGGTCGTCGACCTCCACCGCGAGACCGTTGGCCGGATAGCGCGTGCAAAGATACTGCACGATCGCCGCGCTCTCGGTCATGAAGGTCTCGCCGTCGCGCAGGGCCGGGATCGTGCCGAGCGGATTGATCTTCAGGAACTCCGGTTCGCGGATGCGC
>JANPKX010000400.1:0-10707 GCA_031426235.1 Alphaproteobacteria bacterium
TGCGCCCCTTGAGTGGACGGGAGAGCTGATCGGCCAGGCCAAGTCGGCGCTGGACCGGCTTTATCGGGTGCTGGACGACACCGACCGGTTCCTGGGCGACCAGCCCTCTGCCGAGGGCTTCGATGATCCGGCGGCAACGGCCGACTTTGATCGGGTCCAGGCCGCCCTGCACGACGACCTCAACACGCCCACCGCCTTCGCCGCTCTGTTCCAGCTGGCCGACCGGGTGCGCGCCGCCGTGATGGCCCGCGATCCCCGCGCCGCCGCCGCCGGGCGCACCCTGCTGCGCGAGGCCGGCGGGCTGATGGGGTTCCTGGCGGGCGATCCCCGGACCTGGTTCCAGGGCGGCGCCGACGAGCACCTCAAGGCCCAGGTCGAGACGCTGCTGGCCGAGCGACAGGCCGCCCGCGCGGCGAAGAACTGGCCGGAGGCGGATCGCATCCGCGCCGCTCTGACCGCGTTGAACGTCGAGGTGATGGACGGCGCCGGCGGCGCCGCCTGGCGGATAAAGGAGCCAGACTGATGCCCATGAAGCCCGAACCCGACCTGCTGGCCGGACCGTTCGCCAAGCGCGCGACGCTGGGCCCCAAGATCGCGCCGCCCGCCAGCACCCTGCCGCCCCCCAAAGGGCCCAGCGGCCTGCGGGTCGAGGATCGGATCGGCATCCAGGCGCCCGCCGAGGTGATCTGGGGCATCATCCACGACCTGCCGCGCTGGTCCGAATGGAACCCTACCTATCCGCAGGCGGCCGGCGAAATCCGTATCGGCGAGACCCTGGCCGTCACCCTGGCCCTCCCCGGCCAGGCGCATCAGGCGCTGAAGCCGGTAGTGGTCGACTGGATCCCCAACGAGCAGCTCCACTGGCGCCTGACGATGATGGGCGGCCTGATCCGCACCTTGCGCTATGTCGAGATCGAGGCGTTGGGCGAGGCCAACAGCATCGTCAGCAACGGCGAATTTTTCGGCGGACTGATGGGCCCCTCCCTGGGCAAGCGCGTCGGCCGCGACGTCCGCCGCGGCTTCCGCGCCATGAACGAGGCGCTCAAAGCCCGCGCCGAGGCGGCCTAAAGCGCCGTTTGCGGCAGCGCAGGTTCGATGTCGGTAGCTGTGAAGTCGTTGCCGACGAACAGGAGCGGCGCTTCCAGCGTTCTCGCCAGGGCATAGGCGAAGCCGTCCCCGAAGTTGAGACCTGCCGGTGCGCCAAAGCCGCGCCCTAGGCGAATCCGGGCGTCCAGCGCGATCCGGGCCTGCGCCGCATCGATGGGCTCGAGCCGTATGGACGCTTCCGCAAGGATCGCCTCAAGATCCCCAACCGCGTCCAACGGCCGGCGGGTCCGTCGTCCCGCCATGACCGTCCCAGCCTCGAGATAGCTGGCCACCGACATCACCCGCCCGTCCAGCGGCTCGGCGGCGATGCGCTGGCTGAGCGCCCGGGCGGACGGCTCCCCGAACAGGATCGCGATCAGCGCCGAGGTATCGACGACGATCACTGGCCGAGGTCTTCGTCGCCGCTGGCCCAGTCCCACTCGGACTTCTCGACGGCGCGGGTGTCGTAACGCTCACGAAGGCCGGCGGACAGGGCCTCCAGACGCTCCGGCAAAGCCATGGCCTCGCCGCGACGTCGACGCTCGCGCTCCAGGCGCTCGGCCAGCGCCTTGGTGACGGCGTCGGTCATGGTTTCGCCCGTCAGACGCGAGAGTTCGCGCGCCAGACGATCGGCGGCGTCTGTCTTGATGCTGAGGGCCATCCGTATCCACCGACTAATCTAGAAGTCTTGTATAGATAGCAGTCCGCGTCCACGTCGTCACGCGCGCCGCCGCTTGGCCCGCCGCCGCGCCTCAGTCATGGTCAAGCTGTGAACGGCGGGAGCGCATCATGGCGGCGAAGATCGGACGGACGGTCGCGGACTCGACGCCCTGGTGGCCGGAGGCGCGCAAGCCGCCGAAGGGCGCACCCAATATCCTGGTCGTGCTGTTCGACGACGTCGGGTTCTCGGACTTCGGCTGCTATGGCTCCCCGATTCGAACGCCAACCATCGACCGGTTGGCGGCCGAGGGCCTGCGCTACTCCGGCTTCCACACCACCGCCATGTGTTCGACGACGCGCGCAGCCCTGCTGACCGGGCGCAACCATCATTCGGTCGGGGTCGGCTGCCTGGCCAACTTCGACAGCGGCTATCCGGGCTATCGGGGCAAGATCGCCCGCGAGGCCGGTATCCTGCCCGAGATGCTGCGGCCGCACGGCTACAGGAATTACATGCTGGGCAAGTGGCACGTCACCCCGCTGACCGAGACCGGGCCTTCGGGTCCGTTCGACGGCTGGCCGCTGGGGCGCGGCTTCGACCGCTTCTACGGCTTCATGGACGCCGAGACCGATCAGTACGCGCCGGAACTGGTGCGCGACAATACGCCCGTGGCCCCGCCCTCATCCTTCGCGGAGGGCTACCACCTGACCGCCGACCTGGTGGACCAGTCGATCCGCTACATCGCCGATCACAAGGCCGATGCGCCGGATATCCCATGGCTGCTCTGGCTCGCGCCCGGCGCCTGCCACGCCCCGCACCAGGCGCCGCCGGACCTGATCCGCAGCTACGACCCCGTGTTCGAACACGGCTGGGACGTGGGGCGCGAGCGGCGGCTGGCGCGGCAGAAAGCAATGGGCATCGTGCCGCCCGAGACCCGCCTGCCGCCCCGCAACGACGGCGTGCGCGCCTGGGACACCTACCCCGCCGACGAGCGCGCCCTGATGACGCGGCTGCAGAGCGCCTTCGCCGCCATGCTGGACCACGCCGACCAGCACTTGGGCCGGCTGGTGAACTTTCTGGAGCAGGCCGGGATCCGCGACGACACCCTGATCGTCGTCATGTCCGACAACGGGGCGTCCCAGGAGGGTGGCCCCCAGGGCTTCGTCAACGCCATGGGCCCGTTCAACTTCCGCGGCGAGCCGATGGCCGAGAAGATCGCCCGCATCGAGGACATCGGCGGGCCGGACACCCATTCCAACTTCCCGCAGGGCTGGGCGATGGCCTCGAACACCCCGCTGCGCCGCTACAAGCAGAACACCCACGGCGGCGGTATCCGCGACCCGCTGGTGATATCCTGGCCGGCGCGGCTGCCGGCGCGGGGCGAGGTCCGGCCCCACTTCGCCCACGCCAGCGACCTGACGCCGACGATCCTCGACCTGCTGGGCGTCGAGCCGCCCGCCGCGATCGCCGGCGTGCCGCAGGCGCCGCTGGAGGGCGAGAGCTTCGCCGCCAGCCTCACCGATCCCGCCGCCCCGCCCCGCGCCCGACCGCAGTACTTCGAGATGTTCGGCCATCGCGGCCTCTGGAAGCACGGCTGGAAGGCCGTGGCGTTCCATCCGCCCGGCACGCCCTTCGACGACGACGTCTGGGAGCTCTACCACCTGGACCGCGACTTCGCCGAGACCGACGACCTTGCGGACCGTGAGCCCGAGCGGCTGGCAGCGCTGAAGGCCGCGTGGTGGGCCGCTGCCGAGGCTAACAAGGTGCTGCCTCTGGACGACCGGTTCGGCCCGCGGTTCGCCGAGAATGCCGCCCGTTTCCACGGCGCGCGCCGCCGCTTCGTGCTGCACAAGGGCATGGGCCACCTGCCCACCGACGTGGCGCCGGACGTGCGGGCGCGGTCCTACCGCATCGAGGCCGACGTGGCCCTGCGGGGCGGGGAGCAGGGGGTCCTGCTGGCGCACGGCGACGCCACCAGCGGCTACAGCCTCTATCTCAAGGACGGCCGGCTGCACCACACCCTCAACATCGGCGGGGAGAAAACCACCGTCAGCTCCGAACGGCTGGTTCCCGCGTCCGCCACCCGACTGGGCGTCGTCTCCCGACGTACGGACGACGGCCCGCGCACCTTCACCCTGACCATCGATGGCGAGCCCGCCGGGACCGTCGTGGCCACCACCGGCTTCGTCACGCTGATCTCCTGGTCCGGCCTGGATATCGGCCTCGACCGGGGCAGCCCCGTGGCCGACTACGCCGCCCCATTTGTGTTCACCGGCATGCTGCGCAAGGTCACCGTGACCATGGATCCCGACCAGGCCCTTGACGGCGAGGCCGTGGGTCAGGCCGAGATGGCGCGCCAATAGGCTTTGAGGTGAGCTGCTCATGACCCCGTCCCGCCGCGCTGTCCTGGCCGCCGCCGCCAGCGTTTCGGCCGGGTCCGCCCTCGCGGCCGATCCTGCCGCGCTGGCCCGCGATGAGGCCCACTGGGCCAAGGTCGCCGCCCTGTTCGATGCGCCGCCGCCTGGGGTGATCCAGCTCGAGAACGGCCAGTTCGGCGCCATGGCCCGCCAGGTCCGCGCGGCCTACGAGCAGAAGATCGCCAGGGTGAACCGTGAGACCACCCTCTACACCCGCACCACGGCCTACCGCGACACCGAGGCGGTCCGCGCGAAGGCTGCGGCCTTGCTGGGCGTTGACGCAGGCGAGATCGCCTGGACCCGTGGCGGCACCGAATCCATGCTGACTCTGATCGGGCAATACAATCGGCTGAAGCCGGGCGACGCCGTGCTCTACGCCGATCTCGACTACGACAGCATGCAGGTGGGCATGGCGGGGCTGGCCAGGCTCCGCGGCGTTCGGGTCGTGCGGATCGATCTGCCGGAGCCGGCCAGCCGCCAGGGCCTGATTGACGCCTATGATGCGGCGCTCAAGGCCAATCCCGACGTGCGGCTGATGCTGCTGACCCACCTGTCCCACCGCACCGGCCTGATCCCGCCGGTCAAGGAGATCACCGCCCTGGCCAAATCGCGGGGCGTGGAGGTGCTGCTGGATTGCGGCCACGCCCTGGGCCAGACCGAGTTCAGCTTGCGCGAGATGGGCGTTCAGTTCGCGGGCCTGAACCTGCACAAGTGGATCGGCAGCCCCTTGGGCGTCGGCCTGGTCTATGTCGCCAAGGACCGCATCCCGGACATCGACGTCTCGATCCTGGAGGGCCCCAGCCCGCGCATCGACGCCCGCGTGCATACCGGCACCGTCAGCTACGCCACGCTCCTGGCCGTCGCCGACGCCATCGCGGTCCATGAGGCGATCGGCCCGGCCGCCAAGGCTCACCGCCTGCGTTACCTGCGCGACCGCTGGGCCGAGGCGGTGCGGGACCACCCCCGCATCCAGGTCCTGACGCCCAACGACCCGGCCCTCCACGCCGGCATCACGTCCATCCGCATCGCCGGCCGGACCGCGCCGGAGCAGGCGGTGGCCACCCGCAAGCAGCTGTTCGATCGCTACCGGATCTTCACGGTCGAGCGCTTCGGCGTCGCCAAGGGGGCGGTGATCCGCGTCACGCCCTCGTTCGTGAATACCGCCGGCCACGCGGACGCCCTGGCCGCCGCCCTCAAGGAGATCGCCGCATGATCGTCGAGATGCGCACCTACACCTTGGCGCTCGGCGCCACGGGCCGATACTTTAAGCTCTATGGCGAGAAGGGCCTGGCGGTGCAGAAGCGCATTCTGGGCCACTTCATGGGCTACTACGCCGTCGAAGTCGGCGCGCTCAACAAGGTCATCCACCTGTGGGCCTACGACAGCCTCGATGAGCGCGCGCGCCGCCGCGCCGAGCTGTGGGCCGATCCGGACTGGCTGGCCTATGTGAAGGAGGTCGGCGGCCTGGTGGTGGCCCAGGAAAACCAGATCCTGACGCCGGCCCCGTTCTTTCAGCTGCCGCCTCCGGCCTGAGCCATTTGACACGACGGCCACGAACCCCGACCTATCGGCCATGATCGACGAGCTCTATTCGGCCAGGTTGCTAAGGCTGGCGGCGGAGACGCCCCACCTGGGGCGGCTGACCGATCCGCACGGCTCCTCGGAGAAGGTGTCCAAGCTGTGCGGAAGCCGCGTGGTCGTGGATGTGAAGGTCGAGGGTGAGCGGGTGACCGACTTCGCCCAGGACGTGAAGGCCTGCGCCCTGGGTCAGGCCTCCGCCTCGGTGCTGGGCGCCAACGTGATTGGCGCGACCCTGACGGAACTGAATGACACCCGTGATGCGTTCCGCTCCATGCTGAAGACGGGCGGCCCGGCGCCGCAGGGTCGGTTCGCCGACCTGGCGTTGCTGGCGCCCGTGAGGGATTATCCGGCGCGCCACACCTCCACCCTGCTGGCCTTCGAGGCGGTGACGGAGGCGGTGGCACAGGCCACGAACAAGGAACGCTGATGGCTGAGTTCATCCTCCTGATGCACGACGACGCGCCAGGCGGCCTCGACTGGGATCCCTACCTGTCCAAGCTGCGCGAGGCGGGCGTCTTCCAGGGCGGCAGCGCCATCGGCGAGGGCTGCTGCTCGCGCAAGGCCGGTGAGCCCCCCGCGCCCACCGCCCACATCACCGGCTTCGTCCGCGTCGCCGCCCGCGACCTGGCCCACGCCCAATCCCTGCTGGCCGGCAACCCGGTCTACGAGGCCGGCGGCACGGTGGAAATCCGCGAGCTGCCGGCGGGCTGATCGGCGGTCCGCACCCGTCGCGAGCCCTCGCGGGTCAACAAGGCTTGCTTGATCCGCATCATCCGCGGCCACGCGCCGCGGTTGGGCGAGACGCAGTGAATGATCGCCGGGTGGCAGAACACCATGTCGCCCGGCTCGCCGGTCAGTTCGACCACGCGCAGAGGCACGCCTTCCACCTCAGCGCCTTGCGTCATGAACACAGCCCTGCGGTCGAGCGGCGAGGGCCCAAAACCGGCTAGCGCCGCCAGCCAGGGCTCGGAACGATAGAGCCACTCGCGGCGGCGGGCGGGCTTGCCCTCGGGGAGACGGCCTGCGACCGCCGCCAGCAGTCGGTGCGATCCGCAGAGCAGCAGGGTGCCGCCGCCTCCGGTCGTCACCGTTCCGACGAAGCCGACCACGAGCAGCCCGTTCAGGGCGTCCCGGTGCATGTCGACCTCGCTGTCCCAATGCCAGAGTTGCGTCGGCACATCCCAGTCGCCGGGCTCCGGAAAGGTGACGATGGCCCGGCCCCAGTCCTTTGGCGCAGCCCAATTCTGGCCGATAAGCCCATCGATCACATCCCGCACGCGGGGGGTCAGGATCGCGTGTTGCCCGGGGTCAGCTTTCGCCCGCTTCAGGTCCGCCAAAATCCGCCGCCACGTCGCGGGGTCATCCCGCAGGATGCCATAGGTTTCCGCCAGCTCGTCCCACCAGTCCGCCTGCATGGCCAGGGCGTCCTCGCGCGCGAAAGCCCCACGCACGACGAGATAGCCTTCATCCTCAAACTGCTGAATATCGGCCGGGGAAAGCAACGCCATTGCCAAGCCATCTCAGCAGAAAACCGCGCGCCCCGCGACGACCCTCGATTCCCCCTTCAGGGGGAAAGCGGCCCGATGCGCGAAGCGCGAGCGGCCGATGGGGGAAGTGAATCCGGATAGCCTACCCCCATCGGCGTCTCGCTCCTTTCGGAGCCTCGCGCCGCCTTCCCCCGCAAGCGGGGGAATCGAGGAAACCGCAGAGATCGCAGAAGTCCGCGGAGGGTGACGCCGCGGCTCCGAATCCCTCCGCGTTCTCTGCGGTTAAATCCTCTTCAGCCCGACCCCTCCACCCCCTTTTGGGCGGTCCCTCTTCCCCCGCTGCGCGCGGGGAGGACCAGGGCCTCGACGCTGTTGGTCCTCCCCACGCCGTGGGGAGGGGGACCCGCGCAGCGGGGTGGAGGGGCCTGTTCGCGAGGTTCATGGACCCATCTTTTCTTCCTCCCCACCCGCCACATGCGTCCGCTTTTGTCGTACCTGCCCCTCATCCTGCCCGCACATGTTCGATCCCGACGACATCGCGGCGCGGCAGGCCACACAGGCCCGGCACATGGCCGACCGGCTGAACACCCTCGCCGAGCGGGTGTTCGAGCAGGCGGTCGTCGCGGCCGAGCCCGAGACGCTGCAGGCCGCCGCCCTGGTGGTCGAGCGCCTGTACCGGGGCGTCCGCCTTTGCATGGGCTACGAGGCAAAGGTTGTGCGCGACCACCGCCGCGCGACGCGCGAGCGCCAGACCGATAAGCAACAGGCCCGCGAGGCCGCCCGCGCCGAACGCGCCGTGCGGCTCAAGCAGGCCGCTGGCCGCGCCGTCCTCGCCGACTACGAGGCCGACCATGAGGATGTTGATCCCTCCGAGGCGACCTCAAGACCTTCTCCGCCCGGCTCGCCGCGGTGGCTCAGGCTGTCGACGGCGCCCTCCACGACCTCGACCCCGACGGCGACTTCGACGCCGACGTTGCCCAGCTTCTCGCCACCCTGCCGCTGCTGGCCCGCATGGGCGAGATCAACGGCCTGGCAGGCCCTGCGCCTCGCCCGGCGCGGTGGCGTGGGTCCGGCTGAGACCCTCCGTGTCGCCCGCATTCTGCCGATCCGTTCCATTTCCCCACCGCCTGTGCTATCGGGGCTGCACCATGCAGACGCCGGCCCACGACGCACGCGCCCTTCAGATCCTCGCGCTCCGCGGGGCGCTGACGGCTGCCTGCGCCATGCTGACCACCCGAACTAGCCCCGCCGGCGCGGCTTGATCCTCTCGGGACCCCGGCGTAGGCACGGGGTCTGATCCAGCGGCTGCATTCCGGCATGAGCTTGTACGAGAGATGCGTCAGGGGCGGTCTTCGCGCCTACAAATTGACGCTTTCGCCGCTGATCGGGCGGCAGTGCCGGTTTCTTCCGACCTGTTCGGAATATGCCGCTGAAGCCCTGATCGGCCACGGCCTGCTGCGTGGGGGAGCTCTCACCGTGCGGCGGCTGTGTCGATGTCATCCCTGGGGAGGCGCGGGATATGACCCGCCGCCGCCTCCGCGTCACAAGGGCGAAACCCCGAGCGGGCCGCCCCGGACGCGAGACTGGACGTGTGAACCATGATCGATCTGATTTTCCCCGACGGCTCGAAGCGCCAGTTCGAGCCTGGCGTGACGGGCCGCCAGGTGGCGGCCTCCATCGCCCCTTCGCTGGCCAAGCGGGCCGTGCTGGTCAAGCTGGACGGCGACCTCCTGGATGTCGACCGCGCGCTTGAGACGGGCGGGCGATTCGAGATCCTCGGCCGCGAGGCGCCCGAGGCCCTGGAGACCATCCGCCACGACGTCAGCCACGTGATGGCGGAGGCCGTGCAGGAACTGTTCCCCGGAACCCAGGTCACGATCGGTCCGGCGATCGAGGACGGCTTCTACTACGACTTCGCCCGCGACGAGCCGTTCAGCCTGGACGATCTGGCCAAGATCGAGGAGCGGATGCGGCAGATCGTCGACCGCGACGAGCCGATCGTCCGCGAGGTCTGGGACCGTGACGAGGCGATCGCGCATTTCCAGTCGATCGGCGAGCACTACAAGGCCGAGATCATCGGTTCGATCCCGGCGGGCGAAGCGGTCACGGTCTATCGCCAGGGCCAGTGGAAGGATCTGTGCCGCGGCCCGCACCTGCCGTCCACGAAGGCGGTCGGCAAGGCCTTCAAGCTGACCAAGCTCGCCGGCGCCTACTGGCGCGGCGACAGCCGAAATCCGATGCTCCAGCGCATCTACGGCACGGCCTGGGCCAGCGAGGCCGACCTCGCCGCCTACCTGCACCGCATCGAAGAGGCCGAGAAGCGCGACCACCGCAAGATCGGCAAGGCCATGGACCTCTTCCACATGCAGGAAGAGGCCAAGGGCATGATCTTCTGGCACCCCAAGGGCTGGACGCTCTATCGCACGGTAGAGGCCTATATGCGCCGACGCCTGGAGGCCGACGGCTACGTCGAGGTCAAGGCTCCGCAGATCATGGACCGCGGGCTTTGGGAGAAGTCCGGCCACTGGCAGAAGTTCGGGAAGGCCATGTTCACGTGCGAAACGGAGGAGGGCGAGAGCCTGGCCGTGAAGCCCATGAACTGCCCCGGCCACGTGCAGATCTTCAACCACGGCCAGAAGAGCTACCGCGACCTGCCGCTGAGAATGTCGGAGTTTGGCGCCTGCCACCGCTACGAGCCGTCGGGCGCGCTGCACGGCATCTTCCGGGTGCGGGCCTTCACGCAGGACGACGCCCACATCTTCTGCCGCGAGGACCAGATCGAGGATGAGTCCACGAAGTTCGTCCGGCTGCTGAACTCGATCTACTCCGACTTCGGCATGCACCTCGACAGCGTCAAGCTGGCGCTGCGCCCCGAGGAGCGGTTCGGAACCGACGCGGTATGGGACGTGGCCGAGCAGAAGCTGGACCGCGCCGCCCGTCAGGCGGTGAACATGCCGGTCGATCCGCTGCCCGGCGAGGGGGCCTTCTACGGCCCCAAGCTGGAGTTCCACCTGAAGGACGCCATCGGCCGGACCTGGCAATGCGGCACGTTGCAGCTTGACTATGTGCTGCCCGAGCGCCTCGAAGCCGAGTATGTGGCCGAGGACGGTTCCAAGCAGCGGCCGGTCATGCTGCACCGCGCGATCTGCGGCTCGATGGAGCGGTTCATCGGCGTGATGATCGAGAACTTCGCCGGCGCCTTTCCGCTTTGGCTCTCGCCGGTGCAGGTGGTGGTCGCCACCATCACCTCGGACGCCGACGACTTCGCCCTGAAGGCCGCCGCCGCGCTTCGCGCCCAGGGGCTGAGGGTCGAGACGGATCTGCGCAATGAGAAGATCAACTACAAGGTCCGGGAGCACAGCCTGGCCAAGGTTCCGGTCATCGCCGTGGTCGGCCGGCGTGAGGCGGAGGAGGGCAAGCTGGCCCTGCGCCGCCTGGGGTCGGACGGCCAGCAGATCCTCACCCTCGCCGAGGCCGC
>JANPKX010000401.1:0-3265 GCA_031426235.1 Alphaproteobacteria bacterium
CGACGCCGTCGCCAGCGTCGGCGGCCACCGGGTGATGCCGAACCTGGATGCGCCGGCGACGCCTGAGCGCATTCTGGCCGCCGTTCACGATGTCCGGCGCCGGTCCGCCCATGACTGAGTGGATCGCCCAGGCCCTGGACGCCGTGCGCCGCGGTGAGACGCTGACGATGGTCAGCATCGTCGGCGCCCAGGGCTCGACGCCGCGCGAGCTGGGCGCCCGCATGCTGGTCTGGCCCGACCGGTTCACCGGCACCATCGGCGGCGGCGCGCTGGAGCGCCAGGGTCTGCAGCAGGCGCGTCGGCTGCTGGCGCAGGGCCGCGTTCGCCACGCCTTACAGGACTATCCCCTGGGTCCCCTGCTGGGCCAATGCTGCGGCGGCCACGTGCGCCTGCTGATCGAACGCATTGATGCGCACAGCCTGGGCTGGTTGGAACCCGCCGCCGCCGCGACCGCCGCCTTCACCTTGACCGCGAGCTTCGAAGCCGATGGCATAGGTCGGCGGATAGGCGGGCCGGGACCCCACGGCTCGGACGGTCCGCGCACACCCCTCGCCGAGGTTCGCCGCGTGTCCGAAACCTTCCGCCCGCAGCGGCCCCGCCTGGTGATCTTCGGCGCCGGCCACGTCGGCCAGGCCGTGGCGCGCGCGTTCAGTCCGTTGCCCTTCCAACTCGACTGGCTGGCGAGCCGCGAGGATTTGCGACCCGAGGCCGGCGGCACGGCGGCGACGATCTTGTCCGAGGACGAGTTGATCCAGTCTGTCGAGGCCGCCCCCGCCGACACTCTCTTCGCCATCTTCACCCACAGCCACGATCTGGACTACCGCCTGACCGGCGCCGTCCTCGCGCGCGGCGACTATCGCTACCTCGGCCTCATCGGCTCGCGCACGAAGCGCGCCCGGTTCGAAAGCCGGCTGCGGTCCGATGGCGCCACCGACTTCGATCTGGCTCGCCTGACCTGCCCCATTGGCGTGCCCGACCTGAAAGGCAAGGAGCCGGCCGTGATCGCCGTGAGCCTGGCCGCCCAACTGCTGCAACTCACGCAGGATGCCGCGGCTTGATGGCGGCCCTCACCATCTGGACCGAACTGGCGTTGCGCTGGCTGCATCTGGTCGCCGGCATCGCTTGGATCGGATCTTCGTTCTATTTCATGTGGTTGGATAGCCATCTGAAACCGGGCTCAGAACGCCGCGAAGGTGTCGCGGGCGAGCTGTGGAGCGTCCATTCGGGCGGCTTCTACCGCCAGATCAAGTTTATGGTCGCGCCCTCGGAGATGCCGGCCGAGCTGCACTGGTTCAAGTGGGAGGCCTACACCACCTGGATCTCCGGCTTCCTGCTGCTGAGCCTGATCTTCTACGTCGGGGCCGACCTCAACCTGATCGACAAGACCAAGGCGGATCTTGCGCCCTGGCAGGCCATCGGGCTGGGCCTGGCCAGCCTCGCCGCGGGCTGGCTCGTCTATGACGGGCTGTGCCGGTCTCGGATCGGGCAGAACCTGAAGTTTTTCAGCGGCTTGTGGTTCGCACTTCTGACCGCCGCCGGCTTCGGTCTGACCCGCATCTTCTCCGACCTCGGCGCCTTCATGCACGTCGGCGCGATCATCGGCACCGTGATGGTGGCCAATGTGTTCCTGATCATCATCCCCAACCAGCGCAAGGTCGTGGCCCAGGTTCTGGCCGGCGAGACCCCAGATCCGGGGCTGGGCAAGCAGGCCAAGCAGCGCAGCGTCCACAACAACTACATGACCCTGCCGGTGCTGTTCATCATGATCAGCAACCACTACCCGATGATCTTCGCCGCGCCGCTCAACTGGCTCTGGCTGGCGGGCCTGGGGATCGCGGGATGGACAATCCGCCACTATTTCAACCTGAAGAACACGGGCCGCAACGAGCCGCAGATCCTGGTGTATGGCGCCCTGGCCTTCCTGACCGTGGCCGTGTTGAACGAGAGCGCACGGCCCGCGCCGCCGGCCCTCGAGCGGGTTCCGTCCTATGCCGAGGTCCGCGCCATCGTCGATCGCCACTGCGTCATGTGCCACGCCGCTAGCCCAACCCACCGCGGCGTGCCTGTTGCCCCCAACGGCGCCATGTTCGACACGGCGGACGGTCTCAGGAAACACGCCGAGGCAATCTACGCCCGCGCCGTTGCGACGCAGTCGATGCCCCAGGGCAACGAAACCGGGATGACGCCGGCCGAACGCGCCAGCCTGGGCGCCTGGATAAAGGCCGGGGCCAAACCATGAACGCTCTCACCCCCGAACCCCTGACCGCCGACGCCTTCGCGCCCTACGGCGATGTGATCGAGGCCAGCGACCGGGCCGAGGTCCTGCCGATCAACTACGGCTGGACCACCCGCTTCAATGCGCTGAGCGATGTCAGCGTCGGGGATGGACGTGCGATCCTCAGCCTCTTCCGCTCGAAGCCGTTGACGCCTCTGGTCCTGAAGATTTTCGAGCGTCACCCCCTCGGCAGCCAGGCCTTCATGCCGCTGCAGGGCCGCCCGTACCTCGTCGCCGTCGCGCCGCCGGGCGAGTTCGACGCCACCCGGGTCCGCGTCTTTCGGGCCGCCGCGCACCAGGGCGTCAACTACGCCAAGGGAACCTGGCACCACTTCCTGCTGGCGCTGGAGGCCGAGAGCGACTTCCTGGTCGTGGACCGCGATGGCGGCCCTGGCGAAAACCTGGACGAGATCGAGCTTTCGCCCGCCGACTGGATCGCCATCGCGCCATGACGCGCCAGGCCTACCGCGCCGCCCTGCTGCATGTGTTGGACGATCCGTCGCGGTCGCCAGACGCGGTCGAGCACCACCCGGACGGATTGCTCGTCGTCGAGGACGGGCGCGTGGTCGGGTTCGATGCCTTCGAGGCCGGCGTGGCCCGCCTTGCGCCCGGAACGCCGATCACCGCCCTGCCCGGCCGGCTGATCGCGCCGGGCTTCGTCGACGCCCACATCCACTATCCGCAGGTGGATGTGATGGCGGCCTGGGGCGCCCAGCTCCTCGACTGGCTGCACACCCACACCTTTCCCGCCGAGCAGGCCTTCGCCGATCGCGCCCACGCCGATGAGACCGCGGCCTTCTTCCTGGACCAGTTGCTGGCCAACGGCACGACCAGCGCCCTGGTGTTCGGCACCGTCCACAAGACGTCGGTGGATGCCCTGTTCGAGGCCGCCCTGGCGCGGAACATGCGCCTGATCGCCGGCAAGGTGCTGATGGACCGTGGGGCGCCGCCGGGCCTGCTGGACACCGTGGAGAGCGGCCGCGCCGACAC
>JANPKX010000402.1:0-3904 GCA_031426235.1 Alphaproteobacteria bacterium
CCGGGCGAGGCGGCCGAGGGCCTGAACGTCCTTCGCGCACCGACCCGCCACGTCTGGGCGCTGGCGCGTATCCTCGTCGACGGCCCCGACGATCTGGAAGCGGCGCGTCAGGTTCAGGCGGAACTGTCGATGCAGGGACCCGCTTGCGACCTGCCTGGCCCCTACGCGGCGCGATCCGCGCTCTGGGCCGAGTATCTGGCCAGCGCTTCAGCGCTTATGGCGACCAATCCGCCGCCGCTGACCGATCTGAAAATCCTGCGGGAGATGGCGCCCTTGGGGCTGGTGGAAGGATTCGATCCCGCGCGCTTCAACGCCGATCAGATTGCGGAGATCGAAGCCGGGCTGGCCGGGGGCCGCGCGGCAGTGCGCACGGGCGGCCTGGGCGGCGGCGGCTATGTCGGGGGCTGGTCCTACCCTAGCGCCCGGCTGGGCGATTTCGACCAAGACTATCTCTACCGCGGCGCGATCGCGCTGTCGGGACTGGCCGCCCTGCCGCCGGCCGAGGCGGTCTATATGCGCGCCGAGGGCCCGGAGCCGGGCGATCTTTTCGACGGGACGAAGGCGTGGCGCCTGCATTTTCCGCCCGGCGGCCACTTGCCGGTGCATTCTTTCTGGTCGCTCAGCCTCTACGAGGCGACCCCGGACGGGCAGTTCTTTTTCGCTGACAATTCGCTCGGCCGGTACGCCATCGGCGACCGCACCGACGGCCTCCAGCGCAACGCGGATGGATCGCTGGACATTTGGATCGGCCACGACGACCCCGGCGGCGCGCGGACGGCCAACTGGCTGCCGGCCCCGGCCGGACCCTTCGCCCTAACGATGCGCGCTTACCTGCCGAAGCCGGAACTGCTGGACGGCCACTATCGCCTCCCGGCCATCGAGGAAGTCTGAGCCATGAATCGACGCGATCTGCTTTGCGCCGCCGCGGGGCTTGCGCTGACGCCGCTAACCCGCGCCAACGCCGCGCCCCTCAGCCTGAAGGATGCCGCCCGCGAGGCCTGGCTGTACGGGCTGCCGCTGATCGAAATGGCCACGACGCGCGCCCGGGCCGTCGGCGGCCAAGGCACGGTCGCGGCGGGCGTCAACAGCTTCCGGCACACACGTCAGCTCGCGACCAACAAATCGCGCGGCGTGACGGCGCCGAACAACGACACCCTCTATTCGAGCGCCTGGATGGACCTGACGAAGGGGCCGTTGACGCTCACCATCCCGCCGACGGGCGCGCGCTATATCTCCGTGGCCGGGATGAACATGTTCACGGACAACGACTTCGTTCTGGGTACGCGGACCGTCGGCGGCGCGGGCGGACGGTTCACCGTCGTCGGGCCGGGCCAGCCGGGGGGCGGGCCGAATGTGGTGCGGCTGACCACGCCTCAAGGCTGGCTGCTGGCGCGCACCCTTGTGGATGGTCCCTCCGACTTGGCGGCCGTGCACCGGGTTCAGGACGGCCTGACGCTGAACGGGCCCGCGACAGCGCCCTCGCCGTCCTATGCCGCGCGCTCCGCGGCCGCTGCAGCATACTTTGCCTCGGTGGCGGCCCTGCTCCGGGTCAACCCGCCGCCGGCCACGGATGGGGCCCTATTCGCCCGGGTCGCGGCTTTGGGACTGACGGCGTCCGGCGGCTTCGATCCGGCTCGCTTCGACGCCCGCGCCATGGCTGAGATCGAGGCGGGCGTCGCTGAGGCGCGGGCGGCATTACAGGCCCCGGCCCTGGGCGCACCGGTCCAGGGGTGGCGCTACCCGCGTCAGACGCTGGGATACTACGGTCAGGACTACGGGTTTCGCGCCGGCGTCGCCTTGGCTGGCCTCGCCGCCCTGCCGCCCGCAGAGGCGATGTATATGAACCCCGTCGGCGACCGGGGGCGGATGTTGCTGGGACCTGGCCCTTGGCGGCTGCACTTCGAGGCAGGCAAGTTGCCGGCCGTGGACGGCTTCTGGTCGTTGACGCTCTACGAGGCCACGCCCGAGGGTCAGTTCTTCCTGGCGCCCAACCCGCTGGACCGCTTTTCCATCGGCGACCGCACGCCAGGGCTGAAGATGAACCGTGATGGTTCGCTCGATATCTGGATCGCCCGCGCGGATCCGGGCGGCGAGCGGTCGTCGAACTGGCTGCCGGCGCCGCCCTCGGGGGCATTCAGCCTCAGTTTCCGCGCCTACCTGCCGACGACGGACTTCCAGG
Source organism: Alphaproteobacteria bacterium (assembly GCA_031426235.1). Lineage (GTDB taxonomy): Bacteria > Pseudomonadota > Alphaproteobacteria > Caulobacterales > Caulobacteraceae > Phenylobacterium. The sequence continues at coordinate 2,180 of JANPKX010000402.1, forward strand.
ACGGCCGATACAGGCTGCCGGCGCTGGGCGCGGGCTGATCCTCGGCCACCTTGGGAGAAACCGGATAGCCGAGGGCGCTGAGGTCCAGATCGCGCAGACGTGCGGTGCGGGCGTTGCTCTGCGCGAAGTGGTCCTGGATCAGAGACAGGTTCCGGGCGCCGAGGATCGCGGCCGGAGAGGCGGCGCGATCAAACCGACTCATCAGCTTGAGCAATTGGCGACGCACCTCATAGAACCCAGGAATGCTGATCAGGCAGGCCTTGTGGGTGACCGAGCGCGAGGTCAGCAGGCCCGTCAGCCTGCCGGCGAGGAGCGTCGCCTGGCCGAACGACCGATTGGGGCGAAGCGCGGTGACATCACCCGCGCCGAGCTGAAGGCCGGCCGCGTGGGCATAGGCGGTCAGGAAGCTCCGCGGGTCGACGCGCAAGGCCTCGAAAGGCAGGACCAGAACGTTCTGGGGCCCGAACAACGCGTCGTAGTGGACGATCAGGCGATCATACTCGAAGTGCTCGAAGGCAAAGCCGGGCGCCTTGTAGGCGTGCCGCCTCGCCCCGGTCAGGAAGCGCGCGGGGTGCAGGTAGCGGGTCGGGCCATGGGTGCCGCCGCCGCGCACATACTGCACATAGCTGGCCGCGATCGCACTGGCCTGGGCGCGGATGACGATGACGATGCGGGCGTCGGGCAAGACGGCCTTGATACGCCGGGCGACCTCGGGCGCGATCATCCCATGGAGGCCGCCGTTGTGCAGGTAGCCGCTGAGGTTCTCTTCGCAGATGACCGGCGGACGAGGGTCGTGCGGGTCGCCGAGCTGCCGTCGCGCGGTCTCCGGATCGAAGGCCAGTCCCCAGGGGTCCAGCAGGGCGTGTCGCGCGAGGCTTCGGGGGATCCAGCGGTGGCTGGTCGCGGCGGGGTAGACATGCTGCTGGAACCACGTCGTGGCGGTCTTGTGGTAGCCGATGTGGACGACGGGCCGCGCCGACTCCGCCGTAAGACGCCGCAGCGAGGCCGATGGGCCCTGCGGCGCACCACCCCGCGTCATAGGCGGGGCCTGCGATGCGTGCGTTCCGGCGCTCACGCCTGTCGTCGGCCTCAAGGCGATCTCCAGACCACGTCTGCGCGCACCAACGCGCGAGGCGGCTTTTTTGATCCGGCTCGACGGCGCGTGCGCGTCCCTCCCGATCCAAGCCCTGACAATCGCGACAGGCTTGCCGATCCAGGCCCGTCTTCGGCTAGAGTTGCGTCATGACGGGGCGCTCCACGCGGGAACGATTGATCGACGCGGTCTTCACGGTCGTGGCGCGGGACGGGTTCGACGGCGCGAGCGTCAAGGTGATCGCGGCCGAGGCGGGCGTGACGCCGGGACTGACGCACTACCACTTCCCGACCAAGGACGACCTCCTGGAAGCGGCTTTGCGCGAGGCGCTGGACGGCTACCTGGAAGGCGTGCGGGCACGCCGGCTTTCGACCCCGCCCGACCAGCTTGTCGCCGCTTTCTTCGCCGATGGACGCAAAGCCGTCACAACGGACGCCGACTTCTTCCGTGTCCGGTTGGCCTTCGCGGTCCGAGCGCTGACGTATCCGCGCCTAGCTGCGGTCATGGGTGAGCTGAACGCCCGGGCGATCGCCGAGACGGCCCTGACCTTCGCCGCAGCCGCGGGACGCAGCGCGGCCACGGAGCGCGACCTTCATCTTGCAGCCGTGATGAAGGCCGCCTTCGACGGCATC
>JANPKX010000403.1:0-4931 GCA_031426235.1 Alphaproteobacteria bacterium
CCTATGGCCGGGCGCTGACGCGCTCGTCGGTGGTGTTCACCTCCGGCCTGGCCATCGAACGCGGCCTGCCCGCCGCGCTGGGCCTGCAGAAGGAGATGATCGCGGTCAGCAACACCCGCGGCGGCCTCTCCAAGGCCTCGATGATCCACAATAACGCCACGCCGGTCATCGAGGTCGATTCGGAGACCTACGAGGTCCATGCCGACGGCGAACTGCTCACCTGCGAACCGTCCGATGTCCTGCCGATGGCGCAGCGGTATTTCCTGTTCTGATGGTGAAGCGCGCACCAAACCTGTTCCTCCCCCAGCGCGCAGCGCGGTCAGGGGGAGGTGGCTGCGTGCAACCTGCACGCAGACGGAGGGGGTTGCGTCCCCCGCGGAACGTTCCGGGCGGAAGCCCCCTCACCCGCTTCGCGGGAGCTCCCCCTGAGGGGGAGCAACTAAGATGACTCCCCTCACCCGCATCCTCCCCGCCGGCGCCTGGACCGGCGATCCGGCCGACACCGTGACACTCGATTACGACGGCCGCCATCGCCGGCGGATCGTGATGACCGGCGGCTCGGGCGCGGCCTACCTGCTGGACCTCAGCGAGGCGACGCACCTGCGCGACGGCGACGGCCTGGTCCTGCCCGACGGCGGGGTCGTGCGGGTGAGCGCCCAGCCCGAGCCGCTCTTGGAAATCACGGCGCATGGCGCGGCGCAGCTCATTCGGCTGGCCTGGCATATCGGCAACCGCCACCTCGCCGCGCAGGTCCTCGCCGACCGCATCCTGATCCGTCGCGACCACGTCATCGCCCACATGCTGGAGCATCAGGGCGCGCACGTCCGCGAGGTGATGGCGCCATTCGATCCCGAAGGTGGCGCCTACCACGACCACGGGGGTCACGATCATGCCCACTGACGCGCGCCTGCTGCGCCTCCTGACCTGGCTTTCTCCCGCCTTCCCGGTCGGGGCGTTCGGCTATTCGCATGGGCTGGAGACCGCGATCCGAGAGGGCGTGGTGACCGATGCGCGAGAGCTGTCCCGTTGGATCGCCAGCCTGCTCGAACATGGCTCGGGCTGGACCGATGCCGTACTGGCCCGGGCCGCCTGGACCGCCGTCACCGCCGAGGACCACGCCGCCCTCGATGCCATCGCCGAACTCGGCGAGGCGCTGGCGCCCTGCCTGGAACGTCACCGCGAGACGATGGCGCAGGGCGAGGCGTTTCTGACTGCTGTGGCCGCATGGCGCCCCCCACCGATCCTCAATGCGCCCTACGCGGTCGCCGTCGGCGCGGCGGCGGGCGCGGCCGGTATCCCGTTGGAGCCCGCCCTGACGGCCTGGCTGCACGCCTTCGCCGCCAACTTGATCAGCGTCGCGGTCCGCGCGATCCCCCTCGGCCAGTCCGACGCGGTCGCGGTCATTGCGGGCCTGGAAACCGTGATCCTGAAGGTCGCCACCCGCGCGGCCGCTTCCACCCTGGACGACCTTGGCCAAGTCGCGCTGCTCTCCGACATCGCCGCCATGCGGCACGAAACCCTGCCGGGAAGGCTATTCATCTCATGAGTGCGAACGGACCCCTGCGGGTCGGCATCGGCGGGCCAGTCGGGTCAGGCAAGACCACCCTGGTCGAAAAGCTCTGCAAGGCCATGCGCGAGCGCTGGTCCATGGCCGTGGTGACGAACGACATCTACACCCAGGAGGACGCTCTGATCCTCAGCCGGCTACAGGCGCTGTCCGAGGACCGCATCCTGGGCGTGGAGACAGGCGGTTGCCCCCACACGGCGATCCGCGAAGACGCCAGTCTCAACCTGGCGGCCATCGCCGACATGAACCGCCGCCACCCCGATCTGGACGTGATCTTCATCGAGAGCGGCGGCGACAACCTGGCGGCCACGTTCAGTCCCGACCTGGCTGACCTGACGGTCTATGTCGTCAGCGTCTGCCAGGGTGAGAAGATCCCCCGCAAGGGTGGCCCGGCCATCACCCGCTCGGACCTGCTGATCATCAACAAGACCGACCTGGCGCCGCACGTCGGTGCGGATCTGGCCGTCATGGAGCGGGACGCCCGGAGCCAGCGGGGCGAGCGGCCCACCGTGTTCACCGACCTGACGCGGCTGCAGGGTGTGGATGTGGTGATCGACTTTATCGCCAGGGCCGGGGGTCTGCCGAGCCTGCGGGCGCCGGCTTAGCGTTCGGTTCACCACGTCGCTGAGCGGCGGATTAACCGGCGGTGGCGCAGGTTCGCCGCATGGACCCGATCGCCACCGCCCGCTACGGCCTCATGGCGGCCTCGAACCAGTTCGAAGCCTCCGCCACCCGGATCGCCCGACTCGGCGCCGACGAAAACGTCGATCTGGCCCGGGAGGTCGTCGGCATGACCCAGGCGCGGCAGGCCTATTCGGCGAACCTGACGGTGATCCGCTTCGCGAGCGATATGTGGGACTCGTTGCTGCGTCTACAGGCCCGCTGAAGCCGCCCAAACGAAAGAAGGGAGGCGCTGCGGCCTCCCTCCCCGTCTCGTCCTGGCCTCTGAGGGCTACTTCTTCTCGGTCGGATCCGAACCGTCGGTCGGCGCGCCGGTGCCAGACGAGCCCATGAACAGCTTCTTGCCATCCGGGAAGGTCACGTCACGGCCGTTGGCCTTGCAGGCGGGACGGCAAAGCTTGTCCTTGGACTGATAGCCCCGGACGATGATTTCGGTGCCAGGCTTCAGCGAATTGCGATCAATCCCCGAGCGCAGCAGGGTGTTGGGCGTGCCGCCTTCCACCATCCAGGCCGTCGTGGTGCCGTCCTTGTTGACGTTGGCGACGTGAACCCAGGCGTGGGGGTTGATCCACTCCACGCGGGTGACTTTGCCGCGCAGCAGAACCGTGGCCTTGCCGTCGAACTCTGCGGCGAACGCGTGGTGCGCCACGGCCGCGCCGCCGGCGCCGATGGCCGCTACGGCGGCCAGGGCGGCCCCGACAATCATGAGCTTCTTGGTGTTCATCTCGCGCCTCCAACGCCGGATGCAGTATCGTCTGGTCTTCATGAGCCGGCGATGAACGCCGCGCCCGGTGCTACTTCAGCGGCTCCTTGCGCAGGTCACCGTACATCAGCTCTTCCACGAACTCGACGCACTTGAACTGGTTAAGTCGCGCATCCTCGCCCTGGCGCTTGTAGAGGTTGAAACTCATCTTCCAGGGCTTGGTGAAGGTGTTGGGGTCGGTGATCGTCGCTTCATAGCGAACCAGGTTCGGCCCGGTCGGCGTCCACCGCTCGACGACGGACATCTGGTCTGAATGGTGATTGCCCGCACGGTCGAACCAGGTGCGGTCGTTCATGCCGGTGACCGTGACCACCAGGGTGTCGCCGTCCCACTTGGCGACCGACTGGCCCATCCAACTGTCAACGGGCGCGGGACCAGGGTCGGTGAACAGCACGTTGCGCACAGCGCCGGCGTACTCGTAGGCGATGATCATCGCCTTCTCGGACTGGAAGATCTGGAACGGCAGATGCATGTAGTTGGCGCGCGGCACACCGGGCAGGTAGCACTTCACCTCAGGATCGAGGTTCAGATAATCCGCGCGGTTCGCGTCGCGCGTCTTCTTGGCGTCCGCGGTGTAGGGGATCTCCCCGCCCTCGACGATGCCGAGGCCGGCGGGCACTGCGCCGACGGCGCCCAGGGCCACCACGGCCTTGGCGGGCACCGGCACGAAGGGCCCGGGACGAAGCTGTAGGGCGGCGCGGGCCGCGTGCGGCTCAATGTCCCAGCCCGCGCTGTTCATGGCCTGCCAAACGCCGTTGAGATCGGGATGCTTGCCGTCCGGCCCGCGCGGGGCTTTGTAGGCTGCGGCAGAGGGCTTTTTCGCCTGCGCCTGGACCGAAAGCGGTGCGGCGGCCACAAGGCCCACCACAGCTAGCGCCGCCACGAACCTGATCATGCTCTCGCTTCCCCCATCGTCGCGCCTTTGAATGGCTGCGCATCTGTTGATTTGGAACCTAGCCAACGTTCCCTCGACGCGCCAGCGGCCAAGCGTATTTTGACAAACCGATAGGCTGGTTTAAGCCCGCCCGCCATGCCTATCCGCCCGCTCTTCGCCACGCCGGTCTATGAGGCCAGCCTTACAACAGACCGAAGCTTCGAAAATTTCAACGCCGAGATTTTCGAGGCCTGTCAAAGCCTCGCTCAGGAGGACGCGGCCGGACGCGCCTGGTGCCGCGCCCATCGCTACGGCGGCTACACCTCCTACGCCTCGCTGACGGATCTGCCGACCCGGATGAGCGTGTTCGGCGCCCTGAAAACCAGGCTGGACCGTCACGCCAGGGCGTTTGCCGGCTCGCTCCATTTCGACCTGGGCGAAGGACGGCTGCGGCTGGACAGCCTGTGGGTCAACATCCTCAAGCCCGGCGCGGCCCATTCAGGCCACATCCACCCGCACAGCGTGCTTTCGGGAACGTACTATGTCGCCACGCCGCCGGGCTCCAGCGCGCTTAAGCTGGAAGATCCGCGGCTCCCGCTGATGATGGCCGCCCCGCCGCGCCACGCCGAGGCCCCCGAGGATACCCAGAGTTTTGTCTACCTCCAGCCGGCCGCCGGCGACCTCTACCTGTGGGAGAGCTGGCTCCGCCACGAAGTCCCGGCGAACGCCGCCCGGACGCCGCGGGTCAGCGTGAGCTTCAACTACGGCTGGCGATAGGCCGCGCGGCCGGTCACTTGGTGGAGACGAGGGCCGGCGGGGCGAACTTCACGCCGAAGAAGTCACCCTTGTTCCAGAGCGGACGGGCGTCCATGTCGGCGAGCTCGCGCGTGATCTCGTAGTTGATGGCCGCGAACTTGGCCCTCGCCCTCGCCGAGGGCGGACGCGTAAAGGTTTTGCTCATCGACGCGGCGCTCCGTTCGTCGTCGCAGTCGAAGCTCTTCAACGTGGTGGGCGAGCCGGGGCTCTCGGCCGTGCTTGCCTCGCGG
>JANPKX010000404.1:0-2570 GCA_031426235.1 Alphaproteobacteria bacterium
CGGCGGCGAGACCGGGATGGCCGCCGAGGCCGACGGCCGCAAATCCGAGGTCGAAAATCGCATCGCAAAGCAGGTGAAGACCCTCGTCGAGGGGCTGGTCGGGGCCGGTAAGGCGCGCGTCAACGTCACGGCCGACCTGGACCTGGCCCGGGTCACCACCCAGGAAGAGAAGTACGATCCGGACGGCCAGGTGATCCGCTCGGAAAGCACCAACGAGACCAACAGCCGCGAAAAGTCGGAGGTCGGCTCCGGCCAGGCCTCGGTGGCGTCGAACATCCCGGGCGGCGGCGCGCCCGACTCTGACGCCAACACCAACTCCAGCGGCGCGACGGATTCGACGACCAACTACGAGATTTCGAAGACCATCCGGACCGAAGTGACGGAGCCGGGCACGGTCAAGCGCCTCAGCGTCGCCGTGGCCGTCGATGGTGCGACGGCCCTGGGCAAGGACGGCAAGCCGGACGCCTACACGGCCCGGTCCGCCGAAGAGATGCAGCGCATCGAGCAGCTGGTCCGCGCCGCCGTCGGCTTCAACCAGGATCGCGGTGACCAGATCAGCGTGATCAACGTCAAGTTCCCTGTCGTCGAGGACACCGACGGCGTCGTGGCGGCGACGCCGCTGATGGGGTTCGACAAGAACGACATCATGCGCGCCGCTGAGCTGGCCGTGCTGATGATCGTTGGCATCCTGGTGATCTTCTTCGTCGCCCGCCCCTTGATCGGCGGCGGTGGCGGCAAGAAGGGCAAGAAGGGGGCGCCTGAGCCGGCCCAGCCCCAGATCACCCGGATCGTCATGACGCCGGACGGCCAGCAGATGCAGATTGCCGCCGACGGCAGCATGAGCCAACTCGCCCTGTCCGGTCCGGGCGGTGAGGATGCCGCGACGATGGCGATGAACAGGGTCGATGGCCAGGTGCGCCAGAGCACGGTCAAGAAGGTCTCGGATTTCGTCGGACAGCATCCCGACGAGTCGGTCGCCATCCTGCGCTCCTGGCTGCATGAGACCGCCTGATGGCTCGTAGCGCGTCCAAGAACATCGTCGACGCCACCCGCCTGAACGGGGCGGAAAAGTGCGCGGTGATCCTGCTGGCGCTGGGCGAGGAACACGCCGCGGTGTGGAAGGCCTTGGACGAGGAGGAGATCAAGGAAATCTCGCAGGCGATGGCCAGCCTGGGTAATGTCACGTCGGCCGTGGTCGAGGACCTGCTGGTCGAGTTCGTGTCCGGCATGGCCGGCACCGGCGCCATCATGGGCTCGTTCGAACAGACCCAGAAGCTGCTCGCCTCCATCATGCCCGATGAGAAGGTCGAGAACCTGATGGAGGAAATCCGCGGTCCGGCGGGCCGCACCATGTGGGACAAGCTGGGCAACGTCAGCGAAGCGGTGCTCGCCAACTACCTTAAGAATGAATACCCGCAGACCGTCGCGGTCGTGCTGTCGAAGATCAAATCCGAGCACGCGGCCCGGGTGCTGGGGTCCCTGCCTGAAGACTTCGCGCTGGAATGCGTCATGCGCATGCTGCGCATGGAGCCGGTGCAGCGCGAGATCCTCGACAAGATCGAACAGACGCTCCGCACTGAATTCATGTCGAACCTCGCGCGCACATCCAAGCGCGACAGCCACGAGATGATGGCCGACATCTTCAACGCCTTCGACCGTCAGACCGAGAGCCGGTTCATCACCGCCCTGGAGGAACGCAACCGCGAGGCCGCAGAGCGCATCCGGGCCCTGATGTTCGTCTTTGACGACCTTTCCAAGCTGGACCCCGGCGGGGTGCAGACCCTGCTGCGCGGCGTCGAGAAGGACCAGCTGGCGCTGGGCATGAAGGGCGCCTCCGACGCGCTGCGCGAAATGTTCTTTTCCAACATGTCCGAGCGGGCGGCGAAGATCATGCGTGAGGACATGGAGAGCATGGGCCCGGTGCGCCTGAAGGACGTCGACGCCGCGCAGATGGCCATCGTCCAGGTCGCCAAGGATCTGGCCAACAAGGGCGAGATCATGCTGGCCGGCTCGGGCTCTGGCGATGACGAGTTGATCTACTGATGGCCCAGCCGCTCGAGAGATTCAGCTTCGACACGGAGTTCGACGACGTCGGCGCGGCGCGGGTGCTGAACCCGCGGCCAAAGCGGGTCTTCCCCGCCGAGGAAGTCGAGGCCATCCGGGCGGCGGCCCGCGCCGAGGGCGAACGCGCAGCGCTGGCCAGCGTCGCCGCGCAGCAGGCCCAGGCGTTGAGCCACATCGCCGCCGCCTGCAATCAGGCGCTGCCGCGGCTGGCCGAAGTGGCGCACGAGCACCGCGTGGGATCGGCCGACCTCGCGCGGGCCTGCGCCAGCGCCCTGGCTGACGCCGCGTTCGCTAGGTTCCCCGAGGCGCCGGCGCTCGCCGCGCTCGAGGCCTTGGCCCGCGAGATCGACGCCCAGCCCAGGCTGGTGGTCTCCGCCGACCCCGCCCTGGCCGAGGTTCTGCAGGCCACGCTCGCCGAGGCGGCCCGGGGACTGGGCTTCGAGGGCGCGGTCATCGTCAAGCCCGCTCAGGACACCTTCTGGGGCGGATACGCCGGCTACTTCCAG
>JANPKX010000405.1:0-5031 GCA_031426235.1 Alphaproteobacteria bacterium
GTCTACCGACTGCTGGAGCGGCTGGCCCGAACCTCCGAGCGGGACGCCGACGGATAGCCGGTTCAGGGAGCCGGCAGCCCATGCTAACCCTGCCGCCATGATCCCGAACCACGGTCCTTCCCTCGAATTCGGCCTGGGCGAGACCGCCGACGCCATCCGCGAGACCACCGCCCGCTTCGCGGCCGACCAGATCGCGCCGCTGGCCGCCCGCATCGATGCGGAAAACGCCTTCCCCCGTGAGTTGTGGCCGAAGATGGGCGCCCTTGGCCTGCACGGCATCACCGTGGAGGAGGCCGACGGTGGTTTGGGCCTGGGCTATCTGGAGCATGTGGTGGCCATGGAGGAGGTGTCCCGGGCCTCTGCCTCGGTGGGCCTGTCCTACGGCGCCCACTCCAACCTTTGCGTGAACCAGATCCGCCGGTGGGCCAGCCCAGAACAGAAGGCTCGTTATCTGCCCGGTCTGATCAGCGGCGAGCACGTGGGCGCCCTGGCAATGAGCGAGGCGGAGGCCGGCTCCGACGTGATCTCGATGAAGTGCCGGGCGGAGAAGCGCGGCGACCGCTACGTGCTCAACGGGACCAAGTTCTGGATCACCAACGCGCCGCACGCCGACACCCTGGTGGTCTACGCCAAGACCGCGCCGGAGGCCTCGTCCAAGGGCATCACCGCCTTCATCATCGAGAAGGACTTCGCCGGTTTCCACGTGTCCCAGAAACTCGACAAGATGGGCATGCGCGGGTCCGACACCGGCGAACTGGTGTTCGAGGACTGCGAGGTTCCGGAAGAAAACATCATGGGACCGGAGAACGGTGGCGTGGGCGTACTGATGAGTGGGCTCGATTACGAGCGCGCCGTGCTGGCGGCCGGGCCGCTGGGCATCATGCAGGCCTGTCTGGACGTGACGCTGCCCTATGTGCGCGAGCGCAAGCAGTTCGGCCAGGCGATCGGCTCGTTCCAGCTCATGCAGGGCAAGATCGCCGACATGTACGTCGCGCTCAATTCGGCTCGGGCCTACGTCTATGCCGTGGCGCGGGCGTGCGACCAGGGCCTGACCACGCGGTTCGATGCGGCCGGCGCGATCCTGATGGCCTCGGAGAACGCGGTGAAGGTGTCGCTGGAGGCGATCCAGGCGCTGGGCGGGGCGGGCTACACCAAGGACTATCCGGTCGAGCGGCTGCTGCGCGACGCCAAGCTCTACGACATCGGTGCGGGCACCAACGAGATCCGCCGCTTCCTGATCGGGCGGGAACTGATCGGCGGCTGATCCCAACCCCAAGCTGTCATCCCGGTTTCACCGCAGGTGAAGACCGGGACCCATCCCCCGCACTGGCCAAATCAACCCACCGTCGCAGAATGACCGTGCTGCGCAGGATGGGTCCCGGTCTTTCGTCTGCGACGAAAACCGGGATGACAATGCGGGTTTACGCGCCTCGCGCGGCGTGAGCGGCGCGCAGGGCCTCGGCGGTCGCCGCGTCCGCGGGGAAGAAGGTTTCCAGCGTCAGTTCGGCCAGGGTGATGTCGACCGGCGTGCCGAAGACCGTGGTCGTGCCGAACAGCGACAGCAGGGTGTCGCCGACCATCAGCTGGAACGGGATGACCACGCCGCCGTAGTCTTCATGCCGGCGGTCGGTGGCCGGCGGGCGGGGATAGCCACGGATCTCCTCGATCAGGGCCATAAGGCCGGGGTCGGCTGTCAGGTCGGCCTGACGCCGCAGGCGCTCGAGGATGTGGCCATGCCACTCGCCCAGGTTGGCGATGCGCGGCGCGAGGCCGCCGGGATGCAGAGACAGGCGGATCACATTCACCGGCGGCGTCAGGAGCGCCGGATCGACCCCTTCCATCAGGGGCGCGATGGCGGCGTTGGCGGCGACCAGGTTCCAGCGCAGGTCTACGACCAGGGCGGGGTAGGGCTCATGCGCCGTGAGGATCACGTCGACGGCCCGGCGGGCGGCCGCCAGGGCTGGGTCTCCGAGGCTGCGCTCGGGGAAGACCGGGGCGAAACCGGCGGCGACCAGGATCACGTTTCGCTCGCGCAGCGGCACGTCGAGCTGGTCGGCCAGGTGCAGCACCATCTCGCGGCTGGGCCGGGCGCGGCCAGTTTCGAGGAAGCTGAGGTGCCGCGTGGAGATCTCCGCCTCCAGCGCCAGGTCCATCTGGCTGAGCCGCCGCCGCGCCCTCCACTCACGCAGGTGCTCGCCGACGGGTTTGTGAAGCGCTGTCATGAGGGGAGCTTAGCGGGTCGGGGAGGCCCGTCCATGACGTGGGAGGTAAGGAGATAAGTGAGATGCGCGTTCAGGTTGCCAGCCGGCGCTTCGCACCGCATCGTGTCGAAGTTCGGTCGCCGGGGGGTGCTTTGTGAAGACGTTTGTAAGGGCATGGGGATGGGTTGGCCTGAGCGCCAGCCTGTACGCGGCGGCGGCAGCCGCCGCGCCCCCGAAATCGGAGTGGCTGTCAAAGCCCACAGAGCAGGAAGAGGCGGTCGCAGCGGCAAGCGTGCTCAAGACGGGCGTAACGGGGCGAGCCATCATGGGGTGCACCGTCGATGACGCGGGCTTGCTCAAGGATTGCCAATTGGTGCGCGAAAACCCGTCCGGCTCAGGTTTCGGTGCTGCCCTGTTGTCGCTGGCTCCGAAGTATCGCCATAGGCCGCTTGGGAAGTCCGAATCCAGAGACATTCGGGTCGCGGCCGAGTGGTATCCGATGGATACGCCGCCGGACTGGCGCAAGCGGCCAACGGCGAACGACATCCTCTCCGTGTTCCCAGCGGAGGCGTTTCGTCGCGGCCAGGGCGGCTCGGCGACCATCACCTGCATCGCCACTCCCCAAGGGACGCTGCAGGACTGCCTCACGATCTCCGAATCCCCGGCGGGCGCCGGATTTGGCGCGGCGGCGATCGCTTTGACGCCGCAATTCACGTTGAAGCCGGCGCTTTACAAAGGCCAAGCCGTACCTTCGGCCGTGGCGATCCCCATTCGATTTGTGACTGAGGGTTCTGGAGAGCCCGAGGGCGGTCGAAAGATCATGCCCGCCGACGTCTCCTGGGCTGAGGCGCCAAGCTATGCGGACGTCGCACTCGCATATCCGAAGAAGGCGCGCGCCGAGCGGAGATCCGGCCGCGCCACTCTTGCCTGCGAACTGACAGAAGAAGGGCGACTCAGACGCTGCTTCACCATTTCATCTGCGCCCGATGGCTTCGGCTTCGACACAGCGGCAAAGACCCTGGCCAAGCAGTTTCGCTTCCAAGTCTCCACGCCGGAAGACGCCAAGGCGACGCGGGACGTGAGCGTCCACCTGCCGTTCACGTTCGATCCGGTGATGCTCGATGCGGGCGCGCCGCTGGTCGGCAAGCCTCGGTGGGCGCGACTCCCCACGGAGGGCCAGATCGCGACCGCCTTCGGCGCGCTCAAGATCACCGGAACGGCTCGCGTGACGCTGAGTTGCACAGTCCAGAGGGGCGGGCTTGTCGGCGACTGCTCGGTTGCGTCGGAACAGCCCGCAGGCGCCGGCATGGGGCCTGCCGCCCTGGCGCTGACGCCGACGTTCCGCATCAGCACCTGGAGCGCAGAGGGGCTGCCGGTCGTGGGCGGACAACTGCGCATTCCATTGCGGTACGAGGGTGCCGCCCCGCCCGCGGCCGCACCCCCCAGATAGCGAAAGGCCGCCCCATCGCTGGGGCGGCCTTTCCATAGTCGGACCGCTAAAGGCGGTACGCAACCTAAACAGCGCTAGGCGCGGACCCCGTTCACGGAGGTCCAGGTCGCGGTTCCAGCCTTGCGGCCTTTGCTATGAGACACTGGGTCACCTCCTTTCGAGTTGTTGCAGACAAGAGCGAATATGGGATGCGCCGGGGCGCGTGAAAAGGGTCAATCGGCAGCGCCGTGGCCCGTGATCATGAAGGGGCTGAAAACAGCGCCGGCGGCCTCCTGGTCGCGCAGGCTCTGGCGACGGCGAAGCTCGGGGACCGGGCGCGTGACCTTGTCCAGCACGGCGATGGTGGCGCGGTATCCGGCTTCCACCGCCGCGTCGTAGGCGGCCCAGTCACGGATTTCGATCTGGGACACGTCGGGCTGTATCAGCAGGTCGGTGGCCTCGCGCGCCGCGGCCAGGTCACGGCCGGTGGAGACAGTCGCCGCCCGCATCAGCAGCGAGACGATGGGCGGCCCCATCCGCCACTGGCCCGACCAGATCCAGCGCCACACCGAGGACGGGCGGGCGACATCCTTGGCGGTGATGCTGCGCGCGGTGGTGACGTCGACGCCGACGATGGGGCCGGCGTGAGCCATGCGCATGATGTCGGCCGGAAAGTTCTTCATCACCGCGCCGTCGACCAACACGTTCTGACCGTCGGTGGCCGGCGGCATCACGCCGGGCAGGGCGATGCTGGCCCGAAGAGACTGCCGCAGCGAGCCGCGCCGGTGCACCTGATAGGCGCCGGTGGTGAGGTTGGACGACAGGCAGAAGAACGGCAGCCAGAGGTCGGAAATGGCGGTCTCGCCGAAGTGATGGTGCAGTCGCTCCGTCACCTTCACCCCATGGGTCATGGCCAGCAGGGGCAGGGCGATGTCGTCCAGGGGGCTGGTGGTCACGAACGCCTCGCGCAGGCGGCGGTCCATCTCGGCCTCTTCCCAGCCCATGGCGACCCCCGCCGCGACGATCGCGCCCATCGACGAGCCGCCGACGAAGTCGATGGGCACGCCGCGTTCCCGCAGCGCTTTGATCGCGCCCACGTGGGCATAGGCCCGCGCACCGCCGCCCGACAGGACCAGCCCCACCGACTGTCCGGTGAGGATGCGGGCCAGGCGCTCCACATGGGCGTCGGCGCCCCGCCGCAGATGGAAGACCCGCGCCGCCCCGGTGGCCTCCAGCCAGGCCTCCGAGCCCATGGGCCGTTCCAGCGTGGCGGGCTGAAGCAGGATCAGGTCGACCAGCGCCTGCTCTTGCAGGGTGGCGGCGCCTGGCGGGGCGACCTGGCCCTCGGGCGCGCGGTCGCCGCGGGCCACCTGGAACAGGCGGTCCACCTGGCGCGGGACG
>JANPKX010000406.1:0-2049 GCA_031426235.1 Alphaproteobacteria bacterium
CGCCACGGCCTGGCGCAGTTCGGGCAGGCCCGTCATGGGGGGATACTGGTTGTAGCCGTTGAGCACGAGGTCGGCGGCCCGCGCCCGCACCGCCTCCGGCCCCGGATCGTCCGGAAAGCCCTGGCCCAGGTTGATGGCGCCCCCGGCGCGGGCCAGGTCGGTCATCTCGGCGAAGACCGTCTTGCGCAGTTTGGCGTAGATCGCGTTCGGCATGGCGGGCAATCTGGCGGCAGAAGCCCTGCCTGACCAGACCACGGATAGCGATGCAGATCGTCGACTTCGAACCCACCCACGCCGAGGCGTTCCGCACGCTGAACGAGGCGTGGATCGAAAAGCACTTCGCCCTTGAGGCCAAGGATCGCGAGGTGCTGAACGATCCTCAGGACCAGATCATCGACAAGGGCGGTCAGATCTTCATGGTGCTCAAGGACGGCGCGCCCGTTGGCTGTGTGGCGCTGATGAAGATGGCCGATGGCGGGTTCGAGGTCGCCAAGATGACGGTCGCCGAGGCCGTGCGAGGCTCGGGTCTGGGCCGTCGCTTGATGCAGCGCTGCATCGACGCCGGCGCCGAGTTGGGCGCGACCCGGCTCTATCTCGAGACCAGTTCCCACCTCGCCCCGGCGCTCGCCCTCTACCGCGCGATGGGCTTCAAGGACCTGCCGCCGATGGACACGGCCTACGTGCGCGCCGACGTCTTCATGGAACGACCTTACGCGTGAAAAGAACCTAACGCTCGGCGCCCATGCGGCCATGGACCGGGTGGACCGTGGATTATGATCCCCGCATCGCCACAAGCGGACATTCCGAACGGGAGGGATGGGGGGATTGCGGTCCTTGGCGCACGGTCCGAAAGCAGACGTTCCCCAGCGACGCCCGACAGCCTGCTTGCCAGCCCTGAACTCCATCGAGCTGGCCTTCTCAAAGCTCAAGGCGCTCCTGCGCAAGGCCGCAGAGCGCACCGTCGGCGCGCTCGGGGATCGCATCAGTCAGGTGCTCGAGGCCCCAGGAGTGCGCCACTGTTTCCGCCACGATGGCTATGCCGCAACCTGTTCGCCGATGCTCTAGAAGCCCAGCCTGTCCAATATGCTGGCTATGCGCGCGCGTGTCGGCGGGTCCCGAAACGGGAAGGCGCGAAGGAAGTCGGTCTTGTCGAGGTGGGCGGCTCTGGCGCGCACAGATCTGGCCCAGGCCTGGGCTTTCGCCTCGTTACCGTTGAGGCCGTGCGCGGTCGCCGCGATCATCTCGATCAGCGCGTGGGCGCCGGGCGCATTGGCCGCCTGCTCGGCCCAGACCGCCGCCTGCGAGGTGTCCTCAAGGATGAGGTGGGACATGGCCCGCACGCCCAGCATGCCGTAGACCAGCGGATCCATCGGGCTCAGGACCAGCGCTGCGGCGATGTTAGCCTGACTGGCCTGGGCGCTGCCCATCAGGGCCTCTGCCCATCCCCGGGAGTACCGGGCCTGCGCATAGTTCGGGTTAAGCGTGTTCGCCCGCTCCAGCCAGGGAAGGCTGGCCTCCAGATCGTCATGAAGCCACTGCGACCGACCCATGGTGAAGTGCCCGAAGGGATCCAGCGGGTCCCGCTCCAGGCATTGAGACGCGTAGCGTTGCGCCTGCGTTGCGACGGCGGGATCCTCCGAATAGCGCAGAAACGCACTCTGGAAATGGGTGAACGACAGCCCGGCATAAGCCCGCGCGAAGCCCGGCTCCATGGCCGCCGCGCGCTCGAACAGCCCAGTCGCGATATCATTATCCAGCCTGTTGAAGCGATACATGTGATGCAGACCCAGGTGGTAGGCCGACCAAGCGTCGAGATTCTCCGGCGCCTTGGACAGCGCCCGCTGGGCCTCATTGAAAGGGATCCGCACTTCCACGGCGCTTGTCACCGCGGCGATGATCTGGTCGCGGATCTCATGAATGGCGCCAAGGTCGGCCCGAAACCGTTCACTCCAGACTATGCCGCCGGTCTGGGTGTCACTGAGTTCCACGGAAACGGTGAGAGTCAGGCCTGACATCTCGACGACGCCGGAGAGGCAGTACCTCACGTTC
>JANPKX010000407.1:0-2187 GCA_031426235.1 Alphaproteobacteria bacterium
CGCCGATTCCGGCGGCGACCAGCAAAGCGCTGGACGCCAATAGGGCATGCCTCAAGCTCATTGTGTCTTCCTCCCGGTGCATCGAACGAGCGCTATTGGCTGCGCCTGACCTGAACGCTGATCCCACGCCAACGCTTGGTCAACGGGGGCGTGCTAGATGATCACTGTTAAGTTGGCCAATCGCCTGCTGTCTTACGTGGGGTCATCAGTCGTTGAAATGCATTCGCTTGCGTTAACGGCCTTCATGAGCAATCGTCGCGCGGTTACTGACTTTGATCATCCCAAGAATGACTCTGGGCGTGCCGAAAGGCGCGCCCAGCTTATTTTTGGCAGCTTCACGTCCGCCGAAAGCGTGATGAATTCGCTCCTGCAGCATCAGTGAATACCTTGCGGCGTATGGGTTTGCGTAATTCGACAGATCCGTGGCATTTGCATTGCAACATTGTAGCAATACCCACCTGGCGGGGATCTCCGGCACGCTTCGGTTGAGTTTGGCCGCGCGTTGACCATCTGCGCTTCCGTCAAGCGTGGCGGACCCTTAGACAGGGGCTCCCTGACGCGGAGAGCCGCCATGCATCGCAACCCAGACGGATCGTGGGATAAGTCCCGCCTGCCCAGCCGCCACGTGACCGAGGGTCCGGCGCGTGCGCCGCACCGGTCGTACTACTACGCCATGGGCCTCGGCAGTCGCGAGATCGCCCAGCCGCTGGTGGGCGTGGCCTCCTGCTGGAACGAGGCGGCGCCCTGCAACACGGCCCTGATGCGTCAGGCGCATGCCGCCGCCGCGGGCGTGAAGACGGCCGGCGCGACGCCACGCGAGTTCTGCACCATCACCGTGACCGATGGCATCGCCATGGGCCACGAGGGCATGCGCTCGTCCCTGGCCAGCCGCGAGGTCATCGCCGACTCCGTCGAACTGACGATGCGCGGGCACAGCTATGACGCCCTCGTCGGGGTGGCCGGCTGCGACAAGAGCCTGCCCGGCATGATGATGGCCATGCTGCGCCTCAACGTGCCGTCGGTCTTCCTCTATGGCGGCTCGATCCTGCCGGGGCGTCTCGATGGGCAGGACATCACGGTCCAGGACGTGTTCGAGGCCGTGGGCCAGTTTTCCGCCGGTGTGATCAGCGAAGATCGCCTCTGCCAGTTGGAGCAGCACGCCTGCCCGGGGGAAGGCGCCTGCGGCGGCCAGTTCACCGCCAACACCATGGCCATGGTCGCTGAGGCCATCGGCCTGGCCCTGCCGCTATCGTCGGCCTTGCCGGCGAGCTACCTTGACCGCGATGAATACGCCCGGGCCTCGGGCGAGGCGGTGGTGCGGCTGATCGAGCAGAACATCCGCCCGCGCGACATTTGCACCCGCAAAGCCTTCGAGAACGCCGCGGTCGTAATTGCGGCCAGCGGCGGCTCCACCAACGGCGGTCTTCACCTTCCCGCGATGGCGCACGAGTGCGGGATCGTGTTCACCCTGCGCGACTTCGCCGAGATCTGCGCTCGAACCCCGTACATCGCCGACCTCAAGCCGGGCGGCCGATTCGTCGCCAAGGACATGGGTGAGGCCGGTGGGACGCCGATGCTGCTGAAGACCCTGCTAGAGGGTGGATACCTCCACGGCGACTGCATGACGGTGACCGGCAAGACGCTGGCTGAGAACGTGTCCGACGTGGCGTGGCGCGACGACCAGGTGGTGATCCGGCCGGTCTCCAACCCGTTGACGCCCACCGGCGGCGTCGTCGGCCTGTGGGGCTCTCTTGCCCCGGATGGCTGCATCACCAAGGTCGCCGGACTGAAGCACACCAAGCATCGCGGCCCGGCCCGGGTGTTCGACGGGGAGGACGCCTGCTTCGCTGCCATCGAGGCGCGCAACTACAAGGAAGGCGACGTGCTGGTGATCCGCTACGAGGGTCCCAAGGGCGGCCCCGGCATGCGCGAGATGCTGTCCACCACGGCCGCGCTCTATGGTCAGGGCGTTGAGAACATCGCCCTGATCACCGACGGCCGCTTCTCCGGGGCGAAGCGCGGCCTCTGCATCGGGCACGTTGGGCCCGAGGCGCAAGCCGGCGGCCCGATCGCCCTCGTCCGCGACGGCGACATGATCGCCATCGACGCCGACGCCGGGACCATCGAGCTCGAAGTCGAAGCCGCCGAACTCGAGCGCCGCAAGGCCGGGTGGTCGCCGCGGAAGAC
>JANPKX010000408.1:0-3277 GCA_031426235.1 Alphaproteobacteria bacterium
GCGCGCGGTTCCAGATTTCCGACGGCGTCGGCTGCGAGGGCTGCCACGGGGCGTCGTCGGGTTGGCTCGCCAGCCACCGGACGGTAGGCGGCACCCACGCCGCGAACGTCGCGGCCGGCATGCGGGCGCTCGAGAATCCCAAGGTGCGGGCCAACACCTGCCTCGACTGCCACTTTGGCTCCAATCGTCCGGGTCAGTTCGTGACCCATGAGATCATGGCGGCCGGACATCCGCGCGTCGCCTTTGAACTGGACCTTTTCTCAAGCCTGCAGCAGCACTGGACCGTCGATGCGGACTATGTGACGCGCAAGACCTACGCGGGCGGCGTGAAGACCTGGGCGGTCGGCCAGGCTCTGGCCCTGGACCGCGCCTTGACGCT
Organism: Alphaproteobacteria bacterium; assembly: GCA_031426235.1. GTDB lineage: Bacteria > Pseudomonadota > Alphaproteobacteria > Caulobacterales > Caulobacteraceae > Phenylobacterium. Next base: position 380 of record JANPKX010000408.1, read on the forward strand.
TTATGGCCAGCGCGGGCAGGGCGCCTTCCCCGAGTTCTACTTCTTTGACTGCCACAGCTGCCACCGCGCGATCTCGGATGATCCGAAAGCGCGTCCCGCCTGGCAGGCCAATCCAGGGCGTCCGATCCCGGGCGGCCAGCCGCCCTTCAACGACGAAAACCTGATCATGCTTTCGGCGGCGGCCAAGGCGGTCGCCCCCAATCTGGCGGCGCGGCTGGAAGCCGATTCTCGCGCCTTCCACATGGCGCTGTCACGCGATCGTGGCGAGTCGCAGCGTGCGGCTTCGCGCCTGGCGGCCACCGCACGCGCGCTCGGCGACGCGTTCGCCGCGCGCGGGTTCACCCGGGCCGAGACGCTCCAGATCCTCGATACGATCGTCGCGGGTGAAGTGACCCGCCGGTACACCGACTACACAGGCAGCGCCCAGGCCGTCATGGCCGCGGACACCCTGCTGAACGCCATGGTCAACGCCGGCCAGATCGATCGCGGGGTCGCCGCACGTGTCCGGCCCAGCCTCGACCGCGCCTATGCCCAGGTGCGCGACCCCAACAGCTACCGCCCTGATGCCTTCCGCGCGTCGCTGGCGCAGGTGGCCCAGGCGGCGAGGTCGCTGAGATGAGGGCGGTCAAGCGCTGGGCCGCCGTCGCGGCCGCGTTGGCGCTCGTCTCCTGCAGCGGCGGCGGCGGAACGAACAGTTCGTTGCCGACCACGCCGGTCCCGACGCCAGGGCCAGCCGCCCCGGCCTTCACGCTGCCGGCCGCCCAGAGTCTCAGCGCCGCAGAGGTGCAGCAGATCATCGCCCAGGGTGTGGCCGAGGCGCGCGCCCGCAACCTGCCGGCCGTTTTCGCGGTCACGGACCGGGTCGGCAACGTCCTGGCCGTCTATGCCATGTCCGGCGCAAGGGCGACGGCGCGGCTGCGGGACGGCCCGAGCGGCACAAATCTCGACGCGCAAGGCGTCGTCGTTCCCGCCGCCGGAGCGGCAATCGCCAAGGCGATCACGGGGGCCTACCTGTCATCGGGCGGCAACGCCTTCTCGACACGCACCGCCAGCCAGATCGTTCAGGAACACTTCCCGCCGGCGCCCTCGACGGTGGGCCTGGAGAGCGGGCCGCTGTTCGGCGTGCAGTTCTCGTCGCTGCCCTGCTCGGACGTGACGACGCGGATCGCCGCCAACGTGACGGGGCCCCGGCGTTCGCCGCTGGGGCTTTCAGCCGACCCCGGCGGCTTCCCGCTGTACAAACAGGGCGTCCTGGTCGGCGGCATCGGCGTCATGGCGGACGGCGACTATGGCTTCGACAAGAATATCCTCGACGTCGACGACGACGCGGAAGAGCAGATCGCCCTTGCGGCCTCCATCAGCTTCGACGCCCCGATCGAGATCCGGGCGGACCGGGTCACCGTCGATGGCACCAGCCTGCGGTTCACCGACGCCAGCACAGCCACGCTGAAATCGACGCCCGCCAGCGCCCCTGCGTTCGCCAGCCTGCCGGCGAATACGGGATCGTTCGTCGCGGTCAACGGATACTATGCCGGCGCTGGCGCCCTGGCCGGACAGGTCTACGGAACGGAAGCCTCAGGTCTGCGCCTGGCCACCAGTGCGGAGTTCGCCCCGGGCGGCTCGATGATCCTGACCAATGGGGCCGGCCAGAACCGCTTCCCCATCCGCGCCGGCACCGACGCGGCAGACGGCCTGACGCCACTCAGCGAGACCGAGGTTCGGACGATCCTGGAAGACGCCTTCACGATCATGTCCCGGGCGCGGGCCCAGATCAGACGACCCCTGGACAGCCGCGCGCAGGTGTCCGTCACCGTGGTGGATAGCCGCGGCCAGATCCTGGGCCTCGTGCGTTCGGCCGATGCGCCCGTGTTCGGCATCGACGTTTCGGCCCAGAAGGCGCGGACCGCCAGCTTCTTCTCCGCACCCTTCGCGGCGGCCGAACTGACCGCCGATCCGAGCGCCGATGTCCGTGGCTTCGTCCAGAAGATGCGCGACTTCTTCGCCGACCCGGCGGCGCTTACCGGCAAGACGGCCTTTGGCGCGCGGACGATCGGCAACCTGGCCAGGCCCTACTATCCGGACGGCGAGGTCGGACGGCCGCCCGGTCCGCTGTCGCGCCCGATCACGCAGTGGAGCCCGCTGTCGACCGGTCTGCAGTCCGCCCTGATTATCGGCAATGTGGCGCAGCACCTGGGCTTCGTGACCGGTGCGTCCGCGGCGGACACGCCAGCCATCTGCACGGCCCTGCCGAACGTCGCTCCGGGTCAGAACCGGCTGCAGAACGGCATTCAGATTTTCCCGGGCGGCGTGCCCATCTATCGCAGCGGCCGACTGGTCGGCGGCATCGGCGTTTCGGGAGACGGCATCGATCAGGATGACATGATCGCGTTCCTGGGCACGCACAACGGCGGCCTGCGCGCGGGTGGCGGTGTCGGCAACGCCGCGACGTCGATCCGGGCCGACACCCTGGTCGTGGGGCCGTCGGCGCCGGCGCGGCTGCGCTACGTCGGCTGCCCGTTCGCGCCGTTCCTCGACACCAACGACGTCAACGTGTGCCAGGGCAAATAGGCATGCGCAGGGCCCACCTTCTGGCGTTCAGCGCCGCAGCCGCCCTGACGGCAGGTCACGCCCAGGCGGCGGTGAATGCTCGCCCGTTGACGATTGACGATATTCTGGATGCCTACCGCGTGTCCTGCGCGCCGGCCGCCGCCACGGTCGCGGGCGTGGACGCCGCCGGGCAGGAACAGACCACACCGGACCAGACCACCCCGCCTGCCGACGACGCTCCCTTGAGCGGCCGTCGCCGTCCAGGGCGGATCGAGACGTTCCCGGAGCGCATCGAACAAACCAATCCCGGCGCCGTCCGTGCGCCGCCGCCCGAGGCCTTTCCGAAGGACG
>JANPKX010000409.1:0-9245 GCA_031426235.1 Alphaproteobacteria bacterium
GCGTGCTGGTGCTGGGCATGGGCTGGACCTGCCTGTGGATGTTCCGGGTCGGGTACAAGATCAAGACCTGAGCCGCCGAGCTGGCTTCGGCCACGGGAACGTTGACAGGACACCGACAGACGACGAAAACGCCAAGCCTTCCGGTCCCCGCCGCTGACACGCGCGGGGACGCTTCCGTTTTGGAGGGCTTCTCCCGTGGCCGAGACGTCTGCGCCGCCCGTTCCCAGCGACCACATCATGGGTGTCTATGCGCGCGCCCCGCTGGCGTTCGAGCGAGGCGAGGGCGCCTGGCTCTACACCGACGGGGGTGAGGCCTATCTCGACTGCATGGCCGGGATCGCGGTTACCGCGCTGGGCCATAGCCATCCCAAGCTGGTGCAGGCGGTGAAGGACCAGGCCGAGAAGCTCTGGCACACCTCGAACATCTTCCGCATTCCCAACCAGGAGACGCTGGCCGGGATGTTGACGGCCCATACGTTCGCGGACGTCTGCTTCTTCACCAACTCAGGGACCGAGGCGATCGAATGCGCGATCAAGACCGCGCGCAAGTATCACTATGTGAACGGCCAGCCGGATCGGATCGACATCATCGGCTTCGACGGTTCGTTCCACGGTCGCACCCTGGCGGCAGTCAACGCCTCGGGGAACGCCAGCTATCTCGAGGGCTTCGGTCCGCCGATGCCGGGCTTCGTCCACCTGCCCTGGGGCGACCATGAGGCGCTGAAGGCCGCGAACGGTCCGACCACGGCGGCCAACATCATCGAGCCCGAGCAGGGCGAGGGCGCCGCCCGCTCGCTGCCGGACGTCTGCCTGCGCGGCCTGCGCGAGCTGTGCGACGAAACCGGAGTGCTGCTGATCTACGACGAGATCCAGTGCGGCCTCGGACGGACCGGCAGGCTGTTCGCCCATGAGTGGGCTGAAGGCGCCGCACCGGACATCATGGCCGTCGCCAAGGCGCTGGGCGGGGGCTTCCCGGTGGGCGCGTGCCTGGCCACCGTCGAGGCCGCCAAGGGCATGACCCCCGGCTCGCACGGCTCCACCTATGGCGGTAACCCCCTGGCGATGGCCGTGGGCGTAGCCTCGATGGAAGAGCTGGTGAAGCCCGAGCTGATGGACAACGTCCGCGAGGTGTCCGGCTATCTCAACCAGCAGATCTCGGGCCTCAAGGATCGCTTCCCCGACGTGGTCGTCGATATCCGCGGCAAGGGCCTGCTGATCGGCGTCAAGCTGGCGACGCCCAACCGCGAGTTCATGCAGCACGCCCGCGACGCCCACCTGCTGCTGGCGGGCGGCGGCGATAATTGCGTGCGCCTGCTGCCGCCGCTGACCCTCACCCTCGACGAGGCCCGTCAGGCGATCGAACGCATGGAGCAGGCTTGCGAGGCGGCCCGGAGCCGGAAGGCGGCGGCGTGAACGCGGCGCCCCGGCACTTCCTCGATCTGTGGGACCTGACGGGCGCTGAGCTGCGGGCGATCCTGGACGACGCCAAGGCCCGCAAGGCGGCCCGCGCCGGCTGGCCCAAGGGCCGGTCCGACCCCGACCGCCCGGCCGAGGGCCGGACGCTGGCGATGATCTTCGAGAAGAACTCGACCCGGACGCGGTTTTCGTTCGACGCGGCCATGCGTCAGCTGGGTGGCGACGTGATCATTTCCACCGCCAACGACATGCAGCTGGGGCGCGGCGAGACCATCGAGGACACCGCCCGCGTGCTGTCGCGGATGGTCGATGCGATCATGCTGCGGTCGAACCGCCATGACGACGTCCAGCTGCTGGCCAAGCATTCGACCGTGCCGGTGATCAACGGCCTCTCCGACCGCAGCCACCCCTGCCAGATCATCGCCGACCTGCAGGCGTTCGAGGAGCGCTGCGGGCCGGTGGAGGGCAGGACCCTGGCCTGGGTGGGCGACGGCAACAACGTCTGCTCCACCTTCATCCAGGCCGCGCCGCTGTTCGGCTTCCACTTGAAGATCGGCGCGCCGTCGAAGTACCCGCCCAACGCCGCTGACCTGGCGCGCGCCGCCGATCTCCAGGCGCGGATCACGCTCACCGAGGACCCCCACGAGGCGGTCGCCGGGGCCGACTGCGTGATCGCTGACACCTGGGTTTCCATGGGCGACACCGACCGCGACGATCGGCTGGCCGCTTTGGCGCCTTACCAGGTGAACGAGGCCCTGATGGCGCGCGCCAAGCCGGACGCGGTCTTCATGCACGACCTGCCCGCACACCGCGAGGAGGAGGTCACCGGCGAGGTGCTGGACGGGCCCCGGTCGCTGGCCTGGGACGAGGCCGAGAACCGCATCCACGCCCAGAAATCGATCCTGGCCTGGTGCTTCGGCGCGATCTGAGGCGGCGGCGCGGGACCCTCAGTCGACCGCCGCGCTCGCATCTGGCGATGACCATCCTATATTGGGCCCCATGCCTGACAGCCCAATCCCCGACGACGTCGTCGGCCCCTTCCAGATCGACGGCGAGCCGGTGCGCGGCCGCGTTGTGCGCATGGGTCCCGCGATCCACGAGATCCTGCGCGCCCACGACTATCCCGAGCCCGTGGCCAACCTGCTGGGCGAGGCGTGCGCCCTGGCCGTCCTGGTCGGCTCGAACCTGAAGTTCGAGGGGCGGCTGCAGGTGGAGGCGCGTGGTGATGGGCCGGTCGCCTTCGTGGTCGCGGACTACGACACCACGGGGGCCTTGCGCGGCTACTGCCGGTTCGATGCGGCCAAGGTGGCGGCGGCCTCCAGCGGCTTCGTGCGCCCGGGCGCCCGCACCCTGCTGGGCGACGGCATCTTCGCCATGACCATCGACCCGGGCTCGGAGATGAACCGCTACCAGGGCATGACCAACATCGACGGCGAGACCCTGGCCCTTTGCGCCGAGCAGTATTTCGCCCAGTCCGAGCAGACGCCGACGCGCATTCGGCTGGCGGTCGGCCGGCAGGACGGCGTCTGGCGCGCCGGCGGCCTGATGTTGCAGTACATCGCCGACGACGCGGCGCGCGGCTCCACCGCCGAGGCCTGGAGCCGTAGTCAGATGTTGTTCGAGACCATCGGAGAGGATGAGCTGGTCGACGCCGACCTGCCGTCGGATCGGCTGCTTTATCGCCTGTTCCACGAGGACGGCGTGCGCGTGTTCGATTCCAGCCCGCTGCGCGCCTTCTGCCGGTGCAACGAAGACCGCATCCTGACGGTGCTGAAGTCGTTCAAGCCCGAGGAGCGGGTGGAGATGGTGGAGCCGGACGGCAAGATCCGCGTAACGTGCGAGTACTGCTCCAGGGTCTACGCGGTGGCGCCAGAGAGCCTGGAGGACGCCTAAGCCGCGTCCAAGGCCCGCGACACGTCGCGCACCAGATCGCCCGCGCCCTCGAGGCCGACGCTCATTCGCACCCAGCCCTCGGTGAGGCCGATCTCCAGGCGTTCGGTTTCGGGCATCGAGCGGTGCGTGGTGGTGCAGGGGTGGGTCGCCATCGACTTGGCGTCGCCCAGGTTGTTGGAGATGTCGACGATCTGGAGTGCGTCCAGGAACCGCCAGGCCCCGGCCCGGTCCCCCAGGTCGAACGCAATGACATTGCCGCCGCCGGTCATCTGACCCGCGATCAGGGCGGCCTGCGGATGGTCGGGCCGACCGGGATAGATGACCCGTCGGGTCTTGGCATGCGCGGCGATGGCGTCGGCGACCTCGCCGGCTGTCTGGGTCTGGCGGCGCACGCGCAGGTCCAGGGTCTCCAGGCCCTTCAGCAGCACCCAGGCATTGAACGGAGACAGGGCCGGACCGGTATGGCGGTGCATGTCCTTGTAGGCCGAGGTCATCAGTTCGGCCGGCCCCAGGATCGCGCCGCCCAGCACGCGGCCCTGGCCGTCGATGTGCTTGGTGGCCGAATAGACGACGATGTCGGCGCCCAGCTTGAGCGGTTTCTGGAAGATCGGCGTGGCGAACACATTGTCCACCACGAGCCGGGCGTCCGCCGCGTGGGCAATATCGGCGACGGCCCCGATATCGGTGACTTCCAGCAGCGGATTGGCCGGGCTTTCGACGAGGAACGCCCGGGTGTTGGGGCGCACGGCATTGGCCCAGGCCGTCAGGTCGGTGGCGTCTACATAGGTCACGTCGACGCCGAAGCGCGGCATCCATTCCGACAGGATCCAGCGGCAGGAGCCGAACAGCGCCCGACCGGCGACGATATGGTCGCCCGCCCGGACCAGTCCCATCAGCGACAGATGGACCGCCGACATGCCCGAGGCGGTCGACCGACAGGCCTCCGCGCCCTCCAGCAGGGCTAGCCGGTCCTCGAACATCTGGGTCGTGGGGTTGCCGAAGCGCTGGTAGATGAACCCCGGACCGCCGGCGAACCGGTCGTCGGCCGCCTGGGCGCTGTCGTAGGCGAAGCTCTGGGTGAGGAAGAGGGCTTCGGAAATCTCGCCGTGCGGGGTGCGCATGAGGCCGCCGCGCACCGCCTGGGTCTCAGGCTCCCAATCGCGCGGGTCTTCCGCCATGACAGCCTCCATCGGAAATGGCCTGCGGCATGGACGGCGGGTCCATTGGCGTCAAGGTCCGGTTGGACGCAAGCGGCGCCAAGCAAGGCTTGCCATGACTCGGTTCTCGGCTAAGTCTCCGCCGCCCATGCGCGCATTCCAAGCCCCGGGCATCCTGCCCTGCCAGTCCATCGAAGCCCTGATCGCGGGCAGTGCGATCACGTCCGCGACGCCGTTCGACGCCGACCAGGTGCAGCCGGCCAGCCTGGACCTGCGCCTGGCAGGCCGGTGCTGGCGGGTGCGGGCCTCGTTCCTGCCGCGCCATGGCGCGGTGCGCGACCGCATCGCCGAGGTGGCCATGCACGAGCTGGACCTCACGCAGGGCGCTGTCCTGGAACGCGGCTGCGTCTACATCGCCGAACTTCAGGAACACCTGGCCCTGCCGGAAGGCATCTCGGCCCGCGCGAACCCCAAGAGCTCGACCGGCCGGGTGGACGTGTTCGTCCGCCTGCTCAGCGACTACGGCGACACCTTCGATGACGTGCGAGAGGGCTATGCCGGGCCGATCTACATGGAGATCGCGCCGCAGACCTTTTCGGTGCTGGTGCGGTCCGGCACCCGGCTCAACCAGCTGCGGCTGAAGGCTGGCGTGCCGGAGCGCCTGCGGACCGAAAGCGTCGGCGTCGATCTCACGGGCGAGATCGCGGGTTATCGCGGGCGCCGCCACGCGGGCGTCATCGACCTGGACCATATCGACGGCCACGACCCGCTCAACTTCTGGGAGCCGCTGCGGCCCCGCAACGGTCAACTGCTGCTGGACCCCGGCGAGTTCTACATCCTGGCGTCCAAGGGGGCGGTCGAGATCCCGGTCAACGAGGCCGCCGAGATGACGCCGATCGATCCCTCGGTGGGCGAGTTCCGGGTCCACTACGCCGGCTTCTTCGATCCCGGCTTCGGCACCGATGAAGCCCACGGCAAGGGCTCCAAGGGCGTGCTGGAAGTCCGCAGCCACGAGACGCCCTTCATCCTGGAGGATGGCCAGACGGTGGCGCGGCTGGTCTACGAGCCGCTGACCGAACGCCCGGCGCGGCTCTACGGCGAGCAGGGGTCGCACTACCAGCGCCAGGGGCTGAAGCTGTCCAAGCACTTCAGGGTCTGGGGCACGTAGTTCCTTGCCTTCCCCTAAATCGGGGAAGGCAGGGCCAGGGTGTAAAGGGTCATTGACACCAACAGATAAGTCGTGTTTCCTTGTCATAACGACAAGGAGAACTGACATGAATGCGGTTCGAGGCCATATTGGCGGGGCGTCGTACATGATTGCGGCGGCGGTTCTGGCGTTTCTCGGCTGGGCCGTGATCAAGGGCCTGCTGTTCCTGAGCCATCCGCTGGCAGCCATCGTGGCGATGGCCGTGTTGGTGTCAGGTGGCCTTAGCTCAAGCCTTCTCTTACGCAGTCGCCTTGATGAAGTGGGTCGCAGCGCAGAGCGGTTCGCCTGGTACTGGGGCGGCGGCGGCGCCACGGCGTGGACGATGATCATCTTGCTGGTCTACGCCGTGACCGGGGCGCCTTGGCTAGACCTGGTGCTGCGAGGTGAGTGGAGCCGGCTGGAACTCATCTTGCTAGGCGCGCTGGGTCTGGCCGCCATGCAGGTCATGGGCTTCGCGCTGGTCGGTGTCGGCTGGTGGCTGCGGCGGCGATGACTTGCCGCCGGCTGACGGTCGACCTTGGCGCGGGAGATCTCGTGATCGGTCGAGCGATCTGCCGCCCGAACATCCGAAGTCGCGCTTCATCTACATACAGACGAGGAGAGATGTGATGACCGTCACGCGGACGCGAAGGATACGGACAGATGCGGTGATCGCCGTCGTCGGGATGATTGTCATTCTGGGCCTGGTTATCCTGGCCCTCAGGCTCGGGAGGCCAAACCCTATCACGACAGGTCCGCATGTGGTTAGACCGTTCAGCGTCCTCATCGGGACGGTCGGCACGGCCATACTGGTCACGTGGTGGAGCTTCTGGGGCTTTCGGATCATCCGCGCGATGGATGAGTACAAGCAGCACATGGAGCGCGCGTCCTGGTTCTGGGGTGGCCTGCTGGGACTGATCGTTTCGGTTCCGGTCTACGCTTTCATCATGTTCGGCGGCCTCCAGTGGCTTGACCTTCGAAGCCCGGCCGGACCTGGCGTGGCGAACGCCTTTGCCCACGGCTACATGCTGCCAATCTTCATGCAGGTTGCCGGTGCCATGATCGTCGCGCTCTGGATGCGGTTCTCCAGGCGATGAACAACCGCCTCAAGGTGCTGAGGGCCGAGCGCAACTGGTCTCAGGCCGATCTGGCCCAGCGGCTGGACGTCTCGCGCCAGAGCGTCAACGCCATCGAGACCGGAAAGTATGATCCCAGCCTGCCGCTGGCCTTCCGGATCGCGCGCCTGTTCGACCTGTCGATCGAACAGATTTTCTCGGACGGGGCGGACTGAAGCCCGCAACCGGAGGTCAGGCTTCCTGGGAGGGCTGTACCCCGCGCGTCTTCCAGAGCGAGAACACGATGCCCGCGGCGATGATCGACAGGGTCACGCCCAGTGAGATCGCCGGGTCGACCTTTCCGACGATCTGGTTCCAGAAGATCTTGGCGCCGATGAAGACCAGGACGATGGCCAAGGCGTACTTCAGATATTCGAAGCGGTGCACCAGGGCCGCCAGGGCGAAGTAGAGGGCTCTGAGGCCCAGGATCGCCATGATGTTGGCCGTGTAGACGATGTAGGTGTCGGTCGTGATGGCGAAGATCGCCGGCACCGAATCCACCGCGAAGACCAGGTCGGCGATGTTGATCATGACCAGCGCCAGGAACAGGGGCGTGGCAAAGCGCACGATCTTGCCGGTTGCAGGGTCGGGCTGGCGGACAAAGAAACGCTCGCCGTGGAGTTCCTGGGTAATCCGCATGCGCTTGGACAGAAACCGCACGACCGGGTTCTTCGCGACGTCTTTCTCCTGTTCCTTCATCACCAGCATCTTCACGCCGGTGGCGATCAGGAAGGCGCCGAAGATGTAAAGCACCCACTCGTACTGCTGCACCAGGGCCGCGCCGGCCGCGATCATCACGCCGCGCATCACCAGAACCGCCAGGATGCCCCAGAGCAGCGCCCGGTACTGGTACCGAGGGGGAATGGCGAAGTAGCCGAAGATGATCGAGATCACGAAGACGTTGTCGATCGACAGCGCCTTCTCCAGCGCATAGCCCGTGAAGTACTGCATGCCTGAGGTCGGCCCCATGGACCACCACACCCAGACCCCGAACGCGACGGCGACGGCGATGTAGAAGGCGGACAGCTTCAGGCTTTCGGCGACGCCGATCGCCTTGTCCGTCTTGTGGAGAATGCCCAGGTCGAAGGCGAGCAGAGCGCCGACGATGCCCATGAAGACGAACCAGAGCCAGGCCGGCTTGCCCAGAAAGTCGCTGGTGAAGATCGTGACGATCAGGTCCATCGTCGAGGCTCACCTGCGAAAAAGGGCACGGCGGTGCGGACGCCAGGCGCCCACGCCTGTTGGTGATTGATCATCGTCAGCGCCTAGAAAAAAGGGGGCGCCCTGGGACGCCCCTGAAGGTTCCGTGGAGCGCGCGCGCCAGATCAGGCGCGCTGCAACTCGCGGTAATCGGGGGCCAGTCCGGCCTCGGCCAGGAACAGCTCGTCCTTCACTTGCAGGCGCTGTCGCTTGAGCTCCTGGATCTCGAAAGCATCCGGAATGGGCCGCCGTTGAGCCTCGAACAGCCTCTGCTCCAGCCACCGATGGTGATTTCGCAAACGACGGATTTGGATGTGGTTCACGTGTGCTCCTCCGATTGGGGGCGCGCCTGAGACCCGGGGGCTGGGGGGAGAGCGATCACCGGGTCCCAAGCGCGCCTTGCGCGGTCCGACATCGCGATCTCGGGGGGATGAGATCGCCAGAGGGGCCCGGCCCGCCTCACTCAAATGGGGGAGCGTCCCGGCGGCGCCAGGGGCCTGTCGATGAGAAGACCTCATGCTTCAGATTGCGGCCTCAAATGGCCAAGCTTCAGTGGGCGAGTTGGTGTTCGCGGTCGAGGGACGAGAGGATGAAGCTGGCCAATCGTTCCGCGGCGGGCGGGATGGCCGTCGTCGCCCGAATCAGCGCGATCTCGGTGTCGGCCAACTCCGGCAGGCCGTGCTCGGGACCCAGCCGCAGGAGGTCGGGCGGCGTCATTTCGCGCGGCAGCACCGTCACGCCCAGCCCCGCGCGCAGGGCCGCCTGCTGGCCGGCCAGCGAGGGGCTGGTATAGGCGCAGCGCCAGGGCCGGCCCTGCTTGTCCAGCGCCGCAATGGCCCGCTTGCGGTAGACGCAGGGGCTGGGCGCGACCACCAGGGGCAGGGCGTCGGTCCGCTCCAGGATGCTGGCGTCCGAGGCCACCCACACCAGCGGCTCGTGCCAGACGCGCACGCCCATGTCGGGACCCAGGGGCTCGCGCTTGACCAGCGCAAGGTCAAGCGAACCGTCGCGCAGGCGATCCAGCAGGTGCAGCGTCAGGTCACAGGTCACCGCCAGGGTAGCTTTGGGATTGGCCCTGGAGAACTCGCCCAGAATGCCCGGCAGGTGGGCGGTGGCGAAATCCTCCGGGGCGCCCAGCCGCACCTCGCCCTCCACATCGCCGCCCCTGAGTTCGGAGAGGATCTCGTCGTTCAGCCTGAGCAGCCGACGGGCCTGCGGCAGGAAGGCCTCGCCGTCGGCGGTAAGAACCACATGCCGCGGATCGCGGGACAGGAGTTG
>JANPKX010000410.1:0-3210 GCA_031426235.1 Alphaproteobacteria bacterium
GTCGAACCCGGTCGGCGAGAACTCCGGCGGCGGTCATTCGGAAATCAGCCCGGCCTCGCCCCTTTCGGGTGACGGGTCCCTGGCGCTCTCCGGCGACCGGACCCGCTTCGTGCTGGGTTCGCTGTATTCGTCGGCGTCCAATCTTGGCCTCTTCAGCGAGTTCACCAACCTGGCGTTCGAATACCGCATCGACCCGGCGTCGGTGTCCGCCTGCTGCGGTGACAAGTATTCGCCGGCCCTTAGGATGATCGTCTGGAACGGCAGCACCAAGGAAGATTTCGTCTTCGAGCAAGCGTATCAGACGGGCGGCCTGGCCGCGGCGGGCCCGATCGGCACGTGGAACAGCACCAGCGCGGCGAGCACCTTTTATCGCCGCAGCCTGAACAACGAGAATAACCAGAAGACGCTCGCCGACTGGAGCGCCCAGCTCTCGCCGGGCGCCTACGTGGGTGCGGTCTACGTCGGCGCCGGCGGTGGCATCGGCCCGGCCTATCGCGCCTATGCCGACAATGTCGTGGCAGGCGGCAGCACCTACAACTTCGAGGTTTCCGGGATCGGCGCGGCTGTGCCGGAGCCCGCGACCTGGGGCCTGATGATCCTGGGCTTTGGCGCCGCGGGCGCCATGCTCCGTCGCCGTCGTCCGGCGGTTGCCGGGTAACCACTCCGCGTAAAGGCTGCCCCGCGGGTCCGAGTGATCCCCGGGGCGGCTTTTCGTTTATGTTCCCGGCTTGAGTCGCGAGGCCGATGGGGCCTGGGCGAACCCGGAGGCGGCCTTCCGCATGGCGGATGACGCAGAATGGCCCTACCTCGGCGTCGAACGCTCGCTCAGCGGGCGACGTTGGCGCGCCCGGCCTGCCGACATGCCCACGACCCACCGCCACCAGCTGAACCACGGACTGAGCGAGCCGTTGGCGCGAGCGCTGGCGTCACGGGGCGTCACCGAGGCCGGCTGTGCGGACTTCCTCAACCCGACGCTGAAGGCGCTGTTCCCCGACCCCTCGACGTTTGCCGACATGGATCTGGCCGCGCGCCTGCTCGTGGACGCGCTGGAGGCGCGCCGCCGGGTGGTGGTGTTCGCCGACTATGACGTCGACGGCGCCTCGTCCGCCGCCCAGATCGTGCGCTGGTTCCGGGCCATGGGGCAAGAGATCGCGATCTATGTGCCGGACCGGATCCTGGAGGGCTATGGGCCGTCGCCCGCCGCCTTCCGCCGCCTGAAGGCCGAGGGCGCGGAGCTGGTCATCACGGTGGACTGCGGGGCGGCGGCGCACGACGCCCTGGCCTGCGCCGTCGAGATCGGATTGCCGGTCGTGGTGGTCGATCACCACCTGATGCGCCCCGGTGAGATTCCGGCCGTGGCGGCCCTGGTCAATCCCAACCGGCCGGACTGCAACTCAGGGCAGGGGCACCTGGCCGCGGCCGGGGTGGTCTTCGTGCTGCTGGCGGCGCTGAACCGGGAAGCGCGGCGGCGGGGCCTGTTCGGCGGCGTCGCGGAGCCGGACATCCGCGCCTGGCTGGACCTGGCCGCCATGGGCGCGATCTGCGACGTCACCCAGCTGACCGGGTTCAACCGGGCGTTGGCGTCCCAAGGGCTGAAGGTGATGTCCGGGTGGCGCAATCCGGGCCTGGCCGCCCTGATGGCCCTGGCCAAGGGGCAGGGGCCGGCCTCGGTGTTCCATGTAGGGTTCCTGCTGGGACCGCGGATCAACGCCGGCGGGCGGATCGGGCGCTCGGACCTGGGCGCGCGGCTGCTGGCCACCGACGATCCGCAGGAGGCGGCGGTCCTGGCCGAGGAACTCGACGCCCTCAACGCCTCGCGCAAGGCCGTGGAGGCCGAGGTGCAGGAGGCCGCGGTTCGGCACATCGAGCGCGAGAGCAACCAGTCCGACGCGCCCTGCCTGGTGGTGGCCGAGGACGGTTGGCACCCCGGCGTGATCGGTATCGTGGCCGGGCGGCTGCGCGAGCGTTATCGCAAGCCCGTGATTGTCATCGGCATCGATCGGCCTGGCAACGTCGGCAAGGGATCCGGGCGTTCGCAGCCGGGTGTCAATCTGGGTCTGGCAGTCCAGGCGGCCTACGAAACGGGGTTGCTGCTCTCAGGGGGTGGTCATGCCATGGCGGCGGGCCTATCCGTCCGCCCCGAGGCGATCCCCGAGCTGCGCCAATTCCTATGCGAACGGCTGGCCGCCGAATGCGAGATCGCGACGGCGGGGGACGGGCTGGACATCGACGCGCTGATCACCGCGCGCGGGGCGGACCGCTCGCTCTGGAGCGACTTCCAGCGGCTGGCGCCGTTCGGCCCCGGCAACCCCGAGCCGCTGTTCGCCATGGCCGACGCTCGCGTCGAGCGCCCGATGGCGCTTAAGGGCGGCCATGTCCGGTGCACCCTGAGCGACGGATCGGGCGGCCGGCTGAAGGCGGTGGCGTGGCGGGCGGAGGACAGCGAAGCAGGCCGCAAGCTGCTGTCCGGCGCCGGCCTGGTTCACGTGGCGGGCAAGCTGAAACCCGACGATTGGCAGGGCCGCGAGAGTGTCGAACTGGAGATCGAGGACGTGGCCGATCCGCGCCGCGTCTAAGGCCATCCACCCCGCTTGCGCCCCCAAACGAAGGCCGCTATAGAGCGCGCCTTCGCGTCCTGCGGTCCCTTCGTCTATCGGTTAGGACGTCAGGTTTTCAACCTGAAAAGAGGGGTTCGACTCCCCTAGGGACTGCCACGCGAAATTCCCCTGTCGGTTGTATCTCCCTCATTTCACGCGGGACACATCGCGCGCGAATACCCATTGACGACCGACGTTTTACAAGAACAGTGTTATAGACGGTCCTGAACGCGTGTCGGGGGTAACGGGCCGAGGGGCGCATGTCAGGTTACGAGCTTGAGCAGTTGGACGGGCCGCCGCCGGTGCGGATATCCGGTCGCGTCAAATGGTTCGACGTGGGCAAGGGCTATGGCTTCATCGTGCCCGACGATCCCAGCCTGACGGACCTGAAGGACGTGCTTCTGCACGTGACCAGCCTCAGGATATCCGGACGCGAGAGCTGCCTCGAAGGCTCGCTGATCACCTGCGATGTCGTGCGCCGTCCCAAGGGATGGCAGGTGGCCGAGGTGGTGCTTGTCGACGAGAGCTCGGCGACGCCATCCGACCGGCTGCGCGACGACGGGCCGCGCGTCCGGCCCGAGGGTTTCGCCGCGCGCCCGCCACGGCCTCTGCC
>JANPKX010000411.1:0-1524 GCA_031426235.1 Alphaproteobacteria bacterium
TCCACCCCTGCAAGGCGTGCTTCTCGACCGCCGCGGCGCTCTGCCACTGGCCGTGCAGTTGCTACCCGAACCACTCGCTCGGCCAGACCCAGGACTGGATGGCCGAGATCTATCCGATGTGGGTCGAGGCCCACGGGATTATGCTGGTCTCCCCGGTGAACTGGTACTCGCCGACCTCTCCGCTGAAGCTGATGATGGACCGGCTGGTGTGCGCCGACGGCGGCAACCCCGACCCGACGCTCACCCAGGGCAAGGACGCCAAGCGCGCCAAGCAGGTCGAACTCGACGGCTGGGACTATCCGGGCCACCTGTCGGGCCGGCTGTTCGCCTGCGTCGTTCACGGCGATGTGGAGGGTGCGGAGAATGTCCGGCGCGCGATCCACGACTGGCTCTGTTTCATGGACGTGCGCCCGGCGGGGCCTAAGGCGACGCTGGATCGCTACATCGGCTATTGGGAACCCTACGCGACCAACCACGAGGCCCTGGATGCCGATACTGCGATCCAGGCGGAGGTGAGGAACGCCGCGCTGACCCTGCTGGAGGGCGTAGTGGCCAACCGGGCCGGCAAGCTCGCCGCGGCGGGTTTGGACCTGAAACCGCCACGGCAGAAGTAGCGGAGCGCGCCGGAACCTGCCTTCATGCCGCTCGTGGAGGACGTTTGCGGCATGAGCACCTATCGGATCGGCGTCATCGGGCTTGGCCAGCGGATCGCCCATGTGCTGGCGGCGATGCAGGAGGTGGGCTGGGACCTGGATGTCCGCGCGCACGTCGACCCCGCGCCGGTGGGAGCCCCCATCCTGGCGGCGGCGGGGATCGGCATGGGCCGGGCTTGCGCGACGCCCGCCGAGCTGCTGGCGCGCGGGCCCTATGACCTGCTGATGCTGGGGGCGCCCAACCACCTGCACTTCGAACACCTGATGCTGGCGCTGGAGGCGGGCGTTCCGATTTTCGCCGAGAAGCCGATCGTGCGGACGGAGGACGAAACCGAGGCGCTGGCGCGGCGGCTGGCCGCGGCGGGGGCGCCGCCGGTGTTCGTCGGGCTGGTCATGCGCTCACTGCCGATCGTGCGCGACGTACTGGCGCGGGTGGACGCGGGCGAGCTGGGCGAGATCGTCTCGATGGACTGCACCGAGCACCTGCCGCCCGACCACGGCGGCTATCTGGCGCGAAACTGGCGGCGCAAGCAGGCGTGGGGCGGGTCGTACTTCCTCGATAAGGTGGTCCACGACTTCGACATCTTCGGCCGGATCGTCGGCGCGCGCCCCGAGCGGGTGGCCAGCTTCGGCGGACGGCGGATCTTCACGGCGGACCGCGCCGACCCGCCGCGGACCTGGGAGGACGGCTCGGACGCCTATGCGCAGAGGGACGCGGGCTGGGGCGCGGCCAATGACGCGTTCCAGTCGGACATGGACGTCACCGACCACCAGGTCGCTATGGTGGAATATGCGGGCGATGTTCGGCTCTCGTTCCACGCCAACAGCCACACCGCGTTGATGGAACGGCGCTGGTATGTGGCCGGCACGG
>JANPKX010000412.1:0-11795 GCA_031426235.1 Alphaproteobacteria bacterium
CACGCGCCCGTATTCCGAGGCGTTGATCTCGCCCTTGCGCATCAGGTTGGACGGGACGCCCGAGACTTCGCCCAGCAGACGCAACGCCAGCTGGTCGGCCGACATTTCAAGCTGGAAGAAGGCCACGACGCCGCCGCTGACGGTTTTTTTCGTGCCATCCGGCCGCGCCTCCCAGGCGTATTTCCGGGCCACGTCGAAAGCGATGTTCAGCCCCAGCGACGACTTCCCCATCGACGGACGCGAGGCCACGATGACCAGGTCGGAAGGGTGCAGGCCGCCCAGCATCCGGTCCAGGTCGTGCAGCCCGCTGGACACCCCGGCCAGGCCGCCGTCGCGGGAAAAGGCTTCGGCGGTGTTCTCCAGCGCCCGGGCGATGGCGGTGTTGAAGGTCGTGAAGCCCGTGGACGGCGCGCCGCTCTCGGCCAGGCTGAACAGCTGCTGCTCGATCTGCTCGATCTGCTCCTTGGCGGGGGTTTCGGTATCAGACACCGCCGCCAGCGAAATCTCGCCGGATAGCCGGATGAGCTGGCGGCGCAGGGCCAGGTCGTGGATCACCCGCGCATAGTCGCCGGCGTTGGCGGCCGGCGGCGCCTTGTCGACCAGATCGGCCAGATAGCGCACGCCGCCCAGTTCCTCGAACGCCACATCGCCCTGGAAACGCTGGCTGATCGTCAGCGGGTCGGCCAGCTGGCCGCCGCGGATATGGTCTTCGATGGCGCCGAACAGCCGGGCATGCACGGGCTCGTGCATATGCTCGGCCTGGAGCGGCACGCTGATCCGCTCATGCGCCGCGTTGTCGTAGAGCAGGATGCCCAGCAGCGCTTGCTCGACCTCGAGGTCGGCGGGCGCCCGGGATACGGGCTGACCGGTAGGCGGGAAGGAGATCAGGGTCATCGCCTTCCTTTACGCACGGGCCGGCGGGCGGCGCCATGCGGCGCGTCCATCGCCGCGCAAAAGTGATGGGGAGCGCCTGTGGATAAGCGTCACCTTAGCGCGACGGTCAGATCAGCGCCGACACCAGGTTGATCGCCAGGGCCACGACCATGGTGTTGAAGGCAAATGCGATCAGGCCGTGGAGGGTGCCCAGGCGGCGCTGCGTGCGGCTGGTGAAGGCAATGTCCGCAGTCTGGCACGCCACGCCGATGACGATCGAAAAGTGCAGGAAATCCCAATAGTCGGGCGCCTCGCCGCCCGGAAACGCGAGGCCGCCGGCATCGCCGATGCCGTCCGCCTGGGGCGAATAGTAGGTATGTGCGTAGTGCAGGGCGAACACCACCTGCATCAGCAGCCAGGAGAGGGCGATGGTGGCCACAGCCGCGCCGACCCGGATGGCCTGCTCCAGGCCGACGGCCGCCTTGGCCTGCGACAGTTCGAGCGCCACAGCCACAAGGCTGGCGGCGCAGGCGGTGAGGATGAGCAGGAGGATCACCGCCTTGCCCTGATCCTCATGGGCGGCCCGCTCGCGGATGTGGTCCGGTCCCTTACCGCTCAAGGCGCGGAAGGTCAGCGCCATTTCCAGCACGCAGAACGCCCCCCACCCCGCCAGGGCGCTGGCGGAGGCGTTGAGCCGGGGCGACAGCAACGCCGCGGAGATGCCGACGGCGATTCCGACGGCCAGGGCGGCCATCAGCCTGGGGCGGGCGGTGAAAAGGCCCGAGCCCGGCGCCCAGCGCTGATGGCCGCTCATGCCAGCACCAGCTCGAAGACCAGCCGGTTGCGGCCGCGCGCGCGGCGGTAACCGGCGATCCGGCACCAGGCCTTGATGAGGGCGAGGCCTGCGCCGCCCCCTCGATCGAGATTGGGACCTTCGAAGCTGACCGCGCGGGGATCGAAGGCCCGTCCCGGATCGCTGATGGTCAGCCGCAGGAGGCGGTCCTGGCGCTGCAATCGGATCGCAATGCGTGCGGAAGGCGAGACCTGCCCGTAATCGAGGACATTGTTGAGCCACTCCTCCACCACCAGCGCCAACCGCTCGGCGCCGTCGCGGTCGAGCCGGGCCGCCACGGCGAAGGCGCGGGACAGCGCCAGCGCGCGCGTCACCATGCCGCGACCTGGACGCAGGTAATGCAGAGCTTGCGATTCGAACTTGGCGGCGGACTGGGTTATGACTTGCAGCCTCTAAGGGAGCTGGGCATGCGTGGGATATTCATCACAGGATTGCTGAGCGTGGCGGCGCTGTCGATGCCGAGCGTTGCGGCCGCCGAGATCGGCCGGATCAAGACCGTGGTCGGGGCCGGTCAGGTTCTGAAGGGTGGCAAGACCGCCACGCCCGCGACACCTGGCCTCCAGCTGGCGGTGAGCGATGTTCTCACCACAGGCCGGGACGGGCGTATCGGCGTCACCTTCATCGACAACAGTCGCTTTGCGGTGGGTCCCAACAGCCGGGTGGCGCTCAGCCAGTTCGAGTTCGACGACACCACGCACAAGGGCAAGTCCCTGACCACGGTGGACCGCGGTTCGCTGGCCATCGTCTCGGGCCAGATCGCCAAGGACAACCGCGACGCCATGAGGGTGCGCACGCCCACCTCGCTGCTGGCGGCGCGGGGCACGCGTTTCGTGGTGGAGGTGAAATGAGGTTCTCGCTCATCGCCGCATGCGGCGCAGCTCTGTGGGTCGGCGGCTGCACGACCGGGGCCTCGAACGTCACTCTGCTAAACGACGAGGGCAAGGACACCTCGGGCGCGGTCGCCGTGCTGGACGCCAAGTCCGAAGCCGAAATCGGCCAGCTGACCAAGGCCAACACCGAGGCGCGGTTGGGCGGGCGGAAGCTCAAGACCAAGGCCTATAAGTCGGGGTTCTGGAACGACCTGCTGGGCCGGGTGCCCTATGGTCCCCAGACCTACGTCCTTTATTTCGTCGAGGGCGGTGTGACCCTGGATGCGGGTTCAGAGCCGATGATGGCGGCGCTTCGCAAGGCGGTCACGGCGAACTCGGAGGTCCAGATCACCGGCCATACCGACACCGTCGGCAGCAGCGAGAGCAACGACGCCCTGTCGGTCGACCGTGCGCGGGAAGTCCGCGCCGAGCTGGTCAAGCAGGGCCTGCCGGTCGAATCGGCGCGGGTCACCGGGCGGGGCGAGCGCGAGCTTCTGGTCCCCACGGCCGACGGGGTCAGCGAGGCGGCCAACCGACGCGTCGAGGTCACCCTCAGGTAGCCCGCGCGCGGAGCGCCAGGATCGTCAGGTCGTCGCTGGGCTCGCCGCCGGCCTCGAAATCGCGCACTTCGGCGACGATATGATCGACCATGGCCCTCAGCGTGCCCTTCCGCGCCCCCGCCGCCACGGCGGCAAGCACCTGCGCCTTGCTGAAGAGCGCGCCTTGCGGTGACTGCGCCTCGGTCAATCCGTCCGTGAAGGCGACCAGGATTTCGCCGGGCGCCAAGCTGTGGGTCTCCACTGGGTAGGGGAAGTCGTCTGCCACGCACAGGGGCGGGCCGCCGCCCAGGCGCAGCTCGCGCACCGCGCCGTCCGTCCCGACGACCAGCGGATTCTCGTGTCCGGCGCTGCAAAGGTGCAGTTGGCGGGTGTCCGGGTGCAGCACGCCCACCAGCAGCGAGACCGCCATGGCCTGGCCATTGTCGCGGGAGAGCTCGGCGTTGATCCCCGCCACCGCGGCGTCGAGGCTGGTATCCGGGCGCATCAGCAGGCTGCGGCTAAGGGCCTTGGAGAGCGCCATGAACAGCGAGGCTGGCACCCCCTTGCCCGTCACATCGCCGACCAGGAAGCAGACCCGCCCGTCGTCGAAGCGGAAGGCGTCATAGAGATCGCCGCCGACCGTGCGCGCCGGCTCCAGCACCGCGTCGATCTCGACTGCGGGCGACACCCGGGCCAGGTCCGCGCGGGGTAGCAGCATGCCGGACTGGATTTCGCTGGCGGCCGCGAGTTCGCCGGAGATCTTGGCCGCGGAGATGCGCTCGTCCTCCAGCGCGGAGCGCAGCCGCGTCTGAATCCGGCGCCCCTCGACAAACAGCAGGGCGACCATCACCGCCGACGTGGCCGCGCCGGGCGCCAGCATCGGCAGGGGATCGATCAGAAGGTTGTTCTGAAACGCGAGCCAGCTTCCTCCCAGCGCCGCCGCCACTTCGCCGACGGCGCCCACCGCCACCACGGCCATGGGCGCGCGCGGCACGCCCAGCCAGGCAATCAGGACCAGGGCAAGGCCGATGCCCCACTCCAGCGGCGGCCCCCAGGGCGGCGTCCGCAGCGCCGCGCCGCGCAGGATCGCATCGACCGCCTGGGCCTGGACAAAGACGCCATAGGTCTCGGTATCGCGAGGCGTGGTCACCACGTCGGAGGTGCCAGCGGCGGTCAGGCCCACCAGCACGATGTCGCCGGCGAAGGCGTCATCCGGCACGCCCTGGCGCAACAGGTCGGCGGCGGACGTGGTGCGATAGGGCGCGCGGTCCCGCTGGCCCAGCTTGCGCGCGCCGGGCGCCGTGTCCTGGGCCGCCACCGCGAACCGCAATTCCACCCGGCCGCCGGCATCGACGGGCACGCGATGGCGGCCGATGCTCAGAGCGCGCAGTCCGGACGAGGATCCCTCCAGCCGGATGGTCGTCTCGCCCTCGGCCACCCGCACAAGGTCCAGGGCCAGACTGGGATTGAGCGCGCCGTTCACCCGTCCCAACAGGGGCACGCGCCGGATCACCCCGTCGCGGTCCGGGGGGCCGTTGGCCAGGCCGTGGCCCAGGGCGGCGCCGTCCAGAATATCCAGGTTAGCGACGAGGCCGCGATAGCTGGGGACGGCGGCGGGGGCGGGTCCTTCGAAGGCGACGTCCGGCGGCAGGGCAGGACCGGCGGCCTGGCCCACCCCCGCTTCGCGATCGTACGAACCGTCCTCCACGCCGGCGCGCGCCAGGACCACCGGCGCGCGGCCGATCACCCGCGCGAACACCGCGTCCATGGAAGGCAGGTTGCGCACCTGCGCCGCCGCAGCCGGGGGCAGCTCGGGATAGAGGCGGATGAAGTCTTCGGGCTGCTGGCGATCAGGTTCCGGAAACAGGAAATCGTAGCCGATCGCCACCGCGCCACGCGCGGCGATCTGCTCCGTCAGCCGCGCCATGGTGTATCGCGACCAGGGCCAGCCGCCGACGGCCTCGAGGCTGGGCGAATCCACCACCACCACCTGTACGGTGGGGTTGGAGTCGGGGGCCTTCGAATAGCGGTGGAACAGGTCGAACAGCGGCTGGCGAAGCACATCGCCGGCGGCCGCCAGGGCCAAGGCCGTGACCAGCGCCGCCGCCAGGCCCAGCACGCGAACGCGCAGGCGTGCGCCACGGTCAAGGTCGCCCATCGCGCTGTCGGCGAGGCTGGACGCGTGTCGGGGGTCCGCCTGGGCCATGTGCGGGCGGTCAGACCGAGACTTCCAGCCCGTCGTAGGCGCAGATCACCTCCAGCGGCGCATGCTCGCCGCGCACCAGCGCCTCATAGCGGATCGTCTCGTCGTGCATGCGCTGGATGTCCGCGTCGCCATAGGTGGGCTCGTGGTGGAACAGCGCCAGCCGCTTGGCGCCTGCCGCGTGGCACAGGTCGACCGCCACCACATTGGACGAATGACCCCAGTCCTGCTTCAGGCTCACGGAATCGCCGAGGGAATACATGGTGTCGCAGATCACCAGGTCGGCGCCGCCGAAGAACCGTTCGAAGGCGACTTCGGCATCCATGTTGTCCATCTTGTGCTCGGAATCGGTGGAATAGATCACCGTCTTCCCGGCCTTTTCGAAACGATAGCCGTAGCTGTCGTGGGAGTGGTGCTGGGCCTGCAGCGTCACGGTCAGCCCTGCCGCCTCGAAGGCCTCGCCCGGCGCGTGGACCACGAACTGGAACTTCGCCTTCAGCCACGCGAACGGCACGGGGAACGAGATTTCCTCCTGCTGCCGACGCAGCGCCGTCTCGGCGTCCGAATGGCCCGAGTGGATCACGATGGTGGCGGCGGGATTGAACGCGGGACCGAAGAAGGGGAACCCCATGATGTGGTCCCAGTGCAGGTGCGAGAGGAACAGATGGTAGACCGGCGGATGCCCGCCCGCGATGCGGCGAAAACTGTCGATGCCGAACTCTCGCAGGCCAGAACCCAGGTCGCAGACGATAAACGCGCCATCCGCGCCCTCGATCTCGACGCAGGAGCTGGCGCCGCCGTAGGCGCCATAGGTGGCGAAGTCGAGGTTGGCGGCCGCGAAGGCGGCGGCCTCCGCCTCATCCGCGAAAACCCGCCCGCCGGCAGCGACCAGGGCGCGGGCGATCTTGGCCTGGATCGCGCCCGCCGTCTGAGCGACCGGAAGCGAGCCGCGCGTGCCCCAGAAGCGTACTCGCATGTGCTTTCCCCGGGCGCCTAGAACGCCGAGCCGACGTCGTCGGCGATTTTGAATAGGAGGTGATAACGGCTGATCTCCAGGATTTCGCGCATCCTGGAATTTGGCGCCGCCAACACGATGGTCACCGCCTCGCCGGCCTCGCGCTTGGCCAGGTTGAGCACGCGCAGGCCTCGCGAGGACATGTAGTCGAGGCCCGAGAAATCGACGACCAGCCGCCCGCCGCCGGCGGCGGCCGCCGTGACCGCCTCTGAAAGCTTGGCCTGGAACTGCTCCCAGGTGGTCTCGTCGATCTTGCCGATCGGCCGCCCGACCAGCACCTCGCCGACGTTGTCCAGCTTCCAATCCATGATCTTCCCCGACCCGCCTGCCGCTTTCGCTCCGGGAGTACGACCGCAGCCCAGGGCCAAGGTTGCGGTCCGAAACCGGCGCCGTGCAACTGGATTCGCGCCGCAGGAGAGGCCCATACAGGCGTCCAGGCCGCCTCACCGGACCGATTCATCTATTGATCGAAGCGTCAGTTGTGAGGTCTCCACGGCGCATCAGCCGCAGATCGAAACCACGATGAATTTGGGCAACACCCCATCAGGTGCCGGAAATATAAGGGTTTCAGTTCGAAAAAGCCGTTTGGCGCCGCGCCAGAGCCGGAACAAAATAACGTTGTTCGACAAGCGTCGATTTCGCTGGCGTGAACTTGAAAGTCGAGAGATCATAATTCCGCCACGGAACGACAAATCCCGCGCGTCAGACGCGGGTGCGGCTCCGGAGGGGAGGAATCAAATGTCTATGCGCAGCTATCTCTGCGGCGGCTCAGTCTTGGCTGTCGTCATGTCCCTGGGCCTGGGAACCCAAGCGTTGGCCCAGGCCGGCGCCCCGGCCACCGACGTCGAAGAAGTCGTGGTGACCGGCTCGTTCATCGCCGGAACGCCGGAAGACTCGGCGCTCCCGGTTGACGTTCTGAGCGCCCAGGACCTTGAGAAGCAGGGGTCTCCGACCGTCGTCGAACTGGTCAAGACCATCACCGCGTCGCAGTCCTCGCTGGGCGAGTCCAACCGCTACAACGGCGGCGCCGGCACCGCGACGATCAACCTGCGCGGCTTCGGCGCGGCGCGGACGCTGACCCTGATGAACGGACGGCGCCTGGCCGACAGCCCGGCCGCCGCGTTCCAAGGGGGCGGCGCGAATCTGAACTTCATCCCGACCGCTGCGGTGGGACGAATTGAAATCCTGAAGGACGGCGCGGCCGCGACCTACGGCTCCGACGCCATCGGCGGCGTCGTGAACTTCATCACCCGCAAGGACCTGAACGGCCTCGAACTGGACGCCGAATATTCGCTGATCGACGGCTCGAACGGCGACTACAAGGCCGCCGCCGCGTGGGGCAAGAAGTTCGACAACGGCAACGTCCTGCTGACCGCCGACTACCGCCACCGCTCGCGCCTCGACATCCATGACCGTGGCTACGCGCTGAAGCCGTTCGACTTTGCCGGCGGCTCCGGGGCGGCCGGTTTCACTGGCGCTTCGAATCCGGGATTCTTCGTCGCTGGCGCTACGGCGTTCCGGGACAATGGTTGCGAAGAATTGGGCGGCACCCTCACGCGCAATGTGACCTACACCAATCCCCTTGCCGGGCAGCCCAACCAGGGCGCGACGGTGACGTTTGCGACGCCGGTCGGACCGCTCAACCCAGCAACCTCGGGCACGGCGACCGGCTGCCGCTTCCAGTTCTCCAACTTCAACGACCTGGTGAACCGTGAAGACCACTATCAGCTCTACGCCGAGGTCAATTTCGAGTTCTCCGAGAACATGGCCTTCCACGGCGAAGTGGCCTGGACCAAGGACGACGTTCCGGTACAGCGCCTCTCACCGTCCAACCTGACGGCGCAGTATCCGTCGCCGGTTTCCGTCGGCGGCACCTCGTTCTCGCCGTCGACGGCGACGGGCGCGAACCTGTCCGTGCCGTTCAACGTGCCGGTCAACAACCCGGGCTTCCTGGCCCTGGTCAACGATTGCCGTGCGCCGCTCACCGCGACGGAGTGCGCAGCTATCCGTGCGGGCGCGTTCAGCACGGCCGGCGCCCAGCTCGGCGCACCGGGCGGCGCCCGCGGCGTCGACATCGTTCAGCTTGGCTGGCGGGCGCTCTCGTTCGCCGGCAATCCCCGCTACAAGGACGGCGCCGACCACTCCGCCATCGCCAACGACGGCTACCGCATCTCCGGCGGCCTGAAGGGCAAGATCTTCGGCGGTATCAACTACGATACGGCCGTGACCTACATGGAGCAGAAGAACACCGGCAGCACGAGCGACATCCTCGTCAAGAACCTGCAACTCGCCCTTCGCGGCTATGGCAGCAAGGCCGGCGTGGCCGATCAGTGCACGGCCGCCGAGACCAACAACTTCACCACCAATGCCGGCAACACGGCCCTGGGCTGCAACTTCTTCAACCCCTTCACCAGCTCGATGCAGACCAGCCGCGTGAACGGCGCGACGAACCCCTATTACAACGCCGCGGTCGCCAACGATCCGCTGGTCGTCCAGGGCCTGTTCGGGGACTACACCAACGTCCTGACCAACCAGCTCCTGGTGGCGGACGTCGTGTTCTCGGGCGAGACGCCGATCGAGCTGCCCGGCGGCAACGTCGCCTGGGCGGCGGGCGGCCAGTACCGTTACAGCCGCGAGCTGCGGAAGTACGGCGCCTTCTTCAATGCCGATGAGAACCCCTGCCCCGATCGCGCGTCCTGCGCGGACGAGACCGGGCCGCTGCAGTTCTTCGGGTCCAACACCGACCGTGACGACGACAGCAACGTCAAGGCCATCTTCGGCGAGCTCCAGGTCCCGGTGCTCGACAACCTGAACGTCAACTTCGCCATCCGATACGAAGATTACCAGGGCTCCATCGGCTCCACGACCAACCCGAAGGTCGCGGTCAAGTGGCAGGCGCTGGACTGGCTGGCCCTTCGCGGCAGCGCCAGCACCACCTTCCGGGCGCCGGGTCCGGGCCTGACGGGCACGAACTGCAACAACGGCGTGCGGGTTCTGGGCAGCGCCTACCGGGCGTTCCAGAGCTGCGGCAATCCGAACCTGAAGCCGGAAACCGCCGATACCTACAATATCGGTGCGATCGTGCAGATCGGCGGCTTCAGCGCGACGCTCGACTACTTCAACTTCAAGTTCAAGGACGAGCTGATCGAGGAAGCCGGCTCGCGTCTCTATGCGACGATGTTCCCCGGCGGCGCCAATGTGAACTGCGGAGCCGCCGCCTTCGCCACCCTGCAGGCCCGCTTCACCTTCGCCGGAACCTGCGGGGCCGCCAACGTGGCGCGCCTCAGGAGCTTCGTGATCAACGGGCCTCAGACCAAGACGTCGGGCCTGGAGTTCCGCGCGCAGTACGAGTGGGACGGCTGGTTCGACGCCAACTGGACGGTCGGCGCCGAGGCCACCTACCTGATCGAATACAAGCGCGGCGCCGTGCCGCTCCTGGGTGACTCCACCATCAACATCGCCCCGGCCGAGGATCGCGCCGGCCTCAGCGATATCCTGAACGACTTCTTCTCTTACCCCGAGCTGAAGGCCAACACCTTCGCCTCGTACTCCAAAAACGGCCTCTCGCTGCGTTGGCAGATGCGCTACTCCGAAGGCACGTCGCCGGCGTTCGGCTCGCCGTTCTTCATCACGGTGCCGGACTCGACGGCCACGACGCCTCTGGCCTCGTGCGCCTCCACGGCCTGCGCCGGGCGGCGTCTCGAGGCCGTCGGCAAGTCCAAGGACTACTTCCAGCACGACCTGATCGTTCGCTGGCAGGCCCCCTGGGACGCGGTGATCACCGCCAGCGTCCAGAACCTGTTCGACAAGGATCCGCCCTACCTGCCCTCGCCCTACAACTACGATCTTACCCAGGGCAATCCGCTGGGCCGCGTGTTCGAACTGGGCGTCAAGAAGACGTTCTGATCGGCGCGACCACAGCGTTCGAAACGGGAGGGGCGCCGGTCATCCGGCGCCCCTTTCGCGTTCAAGGCCACCCGTCTTCAGGGCCGGGCGCGCTTGGGCAGGGCCTTGATCTCCTCGGCGCTCAGCTTGCGGATAGTGCGCACCGGGCAGCGTTGGGGGCCGATGGTGGACGGGCTGAGGATCTCGGCATCCAGGCCCTGGCAGATATAGTTGGAGCCGCGGGAGACCAGGCCGATCTTCTGGGTCCAGTCCACGTCGTTGCAGCGGCCGAACATCTCGAACTGATAGACGTCGCGCACGCCCACCCGCACGTTGACGATGCGGTCGTCGCTCGAGGCGAAGCTCGTCACCTGGTGGGTCCAGAAGCAGGACTTGGCAGGGTTCCGCCCGGGTTCGGGTGTCGGGGGCGGGGCCGGGCCGGCAGCCAAAAGGCCGACGGCGAGGGCGCTCACCAGGGTGGTCTTCCAGTTCATCTCAGGTCCTCTGTCATCAAAGGATCGTCCCCCGAACTCCTCAACTATACGTTCGCGGCCCCGGATTAGAAGCGCGCCTTGCGCGCGGCCCTCTCCGCAAATCGGCCCGGATGGATCAGGGCGGCGGCGTCCGCGCTGATCGGCGAGGGTGCGCCCAGCGCCTCGGCCGCGACATGCTCGGCCAGCAGCGGCGCCAGCGAGAAGCCGCGCGAGCCAAAGCCGGTGAGCAGAAACAGCCCCGCAGGCCCGGCTGGCCCTGCCAGGGGCAACCGGTCCGGAGTGACCGCGCGGATCGAGGCCCGGCCTTCGACCCGCGCGCCGCTCAGGCGGGCCGCCAAATCCGGCAAGGCGTCGGCCAGGGTCTGGCGGTTCCGCGCATGGTCGACCGCGCGGACGTCTGTGGCGGTGTCGTCCCGATCGTGGGTCGCGCCGAAGAGCACGCCGGCGCGGGTCGGCATCGCATAGCCGCCCCAGGCCGCCGCGGGGCTTCGGGTCCCGTCCAGGGTCCAGCTCGCCTGGCCGCGAACGGCCTGCAGCGACACGCTGCCGACCAGGTCGCCGGCGGCCAGGGCGTTGGCCACGATCACGGCGTCGGCCTCGACGATGACCCCGCCCGCCGCGTCCAGGACCAGCCAGCCGGTGGGGGTCGGCTGGAGCGCCGCCGCCCGCGCCTGGATCGTTTCGCGCAGCCAGGCGTCCAGGATGGGCGCAGGATCCGCCGCCAGGGCGGTGCGCTGGTCCAGCCCCCCTGGCGCCGCCTCGCCCAGCCGCGCGGAGGTCTCGTCCGCGTTCAACAGAGCCAGCGTCTCCGGTTCAAATAGGCCCGCCTGGGCGATGCGGGCGAAGCGGTCGTCGTCCCTCGCCCCTGTCGACAGTTGCAGGACCCCTTCGGCCAGCACCGCGCCCGGAACTGCCGCATAGAGCTGCACCGCGCGCGCGAAGGCCTGGGCGAACAGCCCCGCCGCCTCGCCCAGGCCGGCGTCAAGCCGTGGGGTGACCAGGGCGACGGGGTTGCCTGAGCCGCCGGCCCCGGCGCCCGCCGCCTCCACGACCAAGGCTTCGGC
>JANPKX010000413.1:0-2214 GCA_031426235.1 Alphaproteobacteria bacterium
GGTAAGAAGCAGCTGACCCTGCACCTGCAGGAGCCGCTGGGCGCGGTGCCGGAAGGCCTCGGCCAGTACGACCTGGCGTTGGCGGCCGACGGGGCGGAGCTCGTCTATACCTTCGACACCCAGGCCGAGCACACCGGCATCGCCGAGCTGATGAAGCGGCTGGCCGAGTGCGGCATCGACTTCAAGGACCTGAAGACGGAGGAAAGCTCGCTGGAAGACATCTTCGTCAGCCTGGTGCGGGGCCGGCCATGAACCTGCACGCCGTCCGCGCCATCTACCAGTTCGAGATGAACCGCTGGATCCGCACCATCGTGCAGAGCGTGGCCGCGCCGGTGATCTCGACCTCGCTCTATTTCGTGGTGTTCGGCGCGGTGATCGGGGCCCGCATGGCCTCGGTCGACGGGGTCAGCTACGGCGCCTTCATCGTGCCGGGCCTCTTGATGCTGTCGATCCTGACCGAGAGCGTGTCGATCGGCAGCTTCGGCATCTACATGCCCAAGTTCGCCGGCACGATCTATGAGGTGTTGTCCGCGCCGATCTCCGCAGGTGAGGTGGTGCTGGGCTATGTGGGGGCGGCGGCCACCAAGTCGATGGTGCTGGGGCTGGTGATCTTAGGCACCGCGCGGATCTTCGTGCCCTACGAGATCAACCACCCCTTCGTGATGCTGGGCTTCCTGGCCCTGACCTCGGTGACCTTCAGCCTGTTCGGCTTCCTGATCGGCATCTGGGCCGACGGCTGGGAGAAGCTCTCGATCATCCCGACGCTGGTGATCACGCCCCTGACGTTCCTGGGCGGCAGCTTCTACTCCATCGACATGCTGCCGGGCGTCTGGAAGACCATCGCCCTCTTCAACCCCGTGGTCTACCTGGTGAGCGGTTTCCGCTGGAGCTTCTACGGCGTCTCCGACGTCGGCGTCGGCGTCAGCCTGGCGGCGACCCTGGGCTTCCTGGTGGC
This sequence comes from Alphaproteobacteria bacterium, assembly GCA_031426235.1. Taxonomy (GTDB): domain Bacteria; phylum Pseudomonadota; class Alphaproteobacteria; order Caulobacterales; family Caulobacteraceae; genus Phenylobacterium. The sequence continues at coordinate 956 of JANPKX010000413.1, forward strand.
CTGCCTCGCCGCCGTCACCTGGATCTTCCGCACCGGCTGGCGCCTGAAGACGTGACGGGGAAGTTGCTCCCTCTCCGGCGGAGCTGTCAGCAAAGCGGACTGAGGGGGCCATTGCTCCCCCTCCGGGGGAGCAGTCAGCGAAGCTGAATGAGGGGCATAGCTCCCCCTACGGGGGAGCTGTCAGCGAAGCTGACTGAGGGGGCTTCCACTCAAACCCCCAACCCCGCCTCCACTGAACTCTTGCAGAACATACCAAGAACACCTATCCTCAAGACGTGCAGGCCCGCCACGACACCCGAGACTTCGCCAGACACCTTCGCCGGCGCCTGACCCTGCCCGAAGGCCTGCTCTGGCGCGCGTTGAAGCGCGGCAAGGCCGACGGGCTGCACTTTCGAAAGCAGCACCCGCTCGGCCCCTATGTCCTGGACTTCTATTGCCACGCCGCGCGGCTCTGCGTGGAGGTCGATGGCTCGGGCCACGGGTTCGGCGACCAATGGCGGAAGGATGAGCGGCGGGATGGCTGGCTCGCCGACAAGGGCATCCGTACCCTGCGGATCTCTGCGGCTTGCATCCTGCGGGAGGTGGATGACGCGGTGCGGACAATCCTGGCGGCGGTGCGCGAAGGTGAGGCGCTGATCCCGCGGGGGAAGCCCCCTCCGTCGCCTTCGGCGACACCTCCCCCACAGGGGGAGGAACGCGCGGGAGGGACGCTACTCGTCTTCCTCGAACCTTGCGGCGACCAGGTCCGCCAGGGCGGTGACGGCTTCGGCGGCTTGGGGGCCCTCGGCCTCGATGTCGATGGTGCAGCCGGTGGCGGCGGCCAGCATCATCAGGCCCATGATCGAGCGGGCGTCGACGGGCTCGCCGTCGCGGGAGACCCGGACCTCGGCGTCGAACTGGGCGGCCAGCTTGACGAACTTGGCCGAGGCGCGGGCGTGAAGTCCGCGCCGGTTGACGATCTCGACGGTTCGCTGGGCCTGGGTCACTTCTCTCCGGCGAGCACATAGGAGGCGACGGAGATGTACTTTCGCCCAGCTTCCTGCGCCGCGGCAACCGCATCTTCCAGCGAGGCGCGCGAGCGCAGGCTGGCCAGCTTGATCAGCATGGGCAGGTTTAGCCCCGCGATGACCTCGGCCTTGGTCTGCTCCATCACCGAGATCGCCAGGTTGGACGGCGTGCCGCCGAACATGTCGGTCAGCAGGACGACGCCCTGCCCCTGTTCCACGCGCTTGCAGGCCGCCAGGATGTCCTGGCGGCGC
>JANPKX010000414.1:0-2328 GCA_031426235.1 Alphaproteobacteria bacterium
GGTCCTCAAGGACGGCGCCGCGGCGACCTACGGTTCCGACGCCATCGGCGGCGTGGTCAACTTCATCACCCGCACCAACCTCGACGGTTTCGAGGCCGGCGCCAGCTACACCTACGTCGATGGCTCGAAGGGCAACTACGACGCCAACGTGCTGTGGGGTAAGACCTTCGACAACGGCAACATCCTGCTCAGCGCTGGCTGGCAGCATCGTTCCGAGCTGAAGACGATCGATCGCGACTGGGCGATCCGGCCCTTCGCCGAGAACGCCGAGGGTGGCTGGTCGGGCGGCAGCTCGACGACGGGCTATGTGCCGATCACCCAGACCGCGACCGGCGCCTGGGTTCCCACCGGCACCGGCATCGCGGGCGTCACGGGCGCTGTGGACGTCGGGTGCGCCGCACTCGGCGGCATTCCGGTCGCCGGCGGCATCCAGTCGTGCCGGTTCCACTTCACGGAATACGACAACCTGATCGAGAAGGAAAACCGCTACCAGATCTATGGCGAAGCGAATTTCGATCTGGATGCCAACAACAAGTTCCACGCCGAACTGTTGTTCTCCAAGACCGACGTACCGGAGTGGAAGACCTCACCGTCTTACCTGACGCTGCAGACCCCGACGGCGGTCACCAACCCCACCGTCGGCTCGCTGACCCCGGCGGTTCTGCTCGGCTGGTTCGTCCCGGCCAGCAACCCTGGCCTGATCGCCTATCGCGCCGCCAACCCGACGCTGATCCCGGCGGCGGCGACCGGCGTACACATCCCCGGCGTGCTCTACCGTCCGATATCCTACGGCGGCAATCCGATCTTCCCCGGCAGCGAAGGCGCCTCGGTCGGCCTTCGCCAGTATGAATCCTACCGGGTCTCGGGCGGGTTCAAGGGCGACACCGGCTTCATGGGTATCGGCTACGACGTGGCCCTCACCTACGGCCAGGACGTCGCACGGCGCAGCGGCTACGACACCATCGCGTCGCGTCTGCAACTGGCCATGCGCGGCTTCGGCAGTCTGGCGACCGGCGCGGCTGGCGGGTGTACGGCGGCTGAAACCGCCAACTTCACCACCAACGCCGGCAACAACGCCCTGGGCTGCTACTACTTCAACCCGTTCTCCAACGCTGTTCAGTCCAACGCCATCTCGGGTCAGGTCAACCCTGGCTTCAACTCGGCGCTGGTCAACAATCCGGACGTCATCCGCTGGTTCTTCCCGCAGGTCTCCACCAAGCAAACGACGCGATTGGTGGTGGCCGACGCGGTGCTGAACGGCGAGACGGGTATCGAGCTGGCCGGCGGCAAGGTCGCCTGGGCGGCCGGCATGCAGTTCCGCCGCGACATGTATGATTCGCAGTACAGCGAGTTCGGCGACCAGGCGGTCCAGCCCTGCATCGACACGCCGGTCAATGGCAGCCTGAATTGCACGGTGCGCAATGGTCCCCTGGTCTTCCTCGGCACCGCCCAGGAACAGGATCTGTCACGCAACGTCTGGGCCGGCTTCGGCGAACTGGCCATTCCGATCACGGACAACATCCAGATCCAGCTGGCCGGCCGCTACGAGGACTATGAAGAGGTCGGCTCGACCACAAACTACAAGGCCACGGCGCGCTGGCAGATCACCGACTGGTTCGCGGTGCGCGGTTCGGTGGGCTCCACCTTCCGCGGACCCCCGCTGACCAACCTCACCAACTCGAGCGTGACCGCCCTGTCGTTCATCGCCGGCTCGTTCCGCGCCATCGACTTCTTCGGCAACCCGGATCTCGATCCGGAGACCGCTGATACCTACTCGGCCGGCGCGATCTTCAACGTGGGCGGGCTGAAGGCCACCATCGACTACTGGCGCTTCGACCTGACCGATCCGATCGTGGGCGAACCCTCCGGCTCGATCGTCAACACCATGTTCCCGGGCGGCGCGACGACCAACTGCGGCGTGGCGGCCTTCGCCGGTCTGCAATCACGCTTCACCTTCCAGGGCGCCTGCTCCACCGCAACGATCGCACGTGTGCGCACCCAGGTCGTCAACGGCCCGAAGACCAAGACATCCGGCATCGATTTCCTGGCCAACTACGACTTCGGCGAGGTTCTGGGCGGCGACATCCGCGTCGGGCTGAGCGCCACCTACACGCTCGACTACAAGATCGGGGATTTCAAGGTCGAGGGCGTCACCGTCGAGAAGGCCTACGACGCGGCCGGCTTCCTGAACTATCAGCTCTCCGCCACGTCGCTGCCCGAGTGGAAAGGCCAGACCTTCGTCGAATATAGCCGCGGCAATCACAACCTGCGGCTGACGCTGAACTACACCGACAGCTACGTCGACCAACGTGTCACCCCCTTCACGTT
>JANPKX010000415.1:0-2221 GCA_031426235.1 Alphaproteobacteria bacterium
CTCGTGCCAGGACGGTGAGGCGATGGAATAGGCGCGCACCAGCGGCTTGCCGTCCTCCTTCATCAGGCCGACCATAACGAACTGGCCGCTGGCGAAGCGCAGGGCCGGATCGCGCGTGGTGCGGAACGAGAACAGCCTGTCGGTCCAGTGCTGGACCCACGTCACGGTCTCGACGAAAAAGGCGCTGGACGCCTTGAGAGGCCCCCCGCTTTGCATAGGCTGGGCCAGGGTCACGTCATTCATCCCGAGAAAACCTAGATGTCGCCGCCAACGTTGTTGGGCATCCCCGGCGCGCGGGCCACATGGATGCCGCACTCGGTCTTGTCCAGACCCTTCCAACGGCCGGCGCGAACATCGTCGCCTTCTCCCGCGGGCTGGGTGCACGGCCAGCAGCCAATCGAGGGGAAGCCCTGGGCCACCAGCGGGTGGGCCGGGAGCGCCTGCTCAGCGGCATAGGCGTCGAGCTCGACCCTGCCCCAGTTGGCCAGGGGATTGAACTTCAGCTTGCCCTCGGCGTGCTCGACCACAGGCAGATGCAGGCGATCGCCGCCGTGGAAGCGCTTGCGACCCGTGAGCCAGGCGTCGAACTCGCCCAGCGCCCGATCCAGCGGCAGCACCTTGCGGATTTCGCAGCAGGCGTCGGTATCGCTCTGCCACAGCTTGGCCTGAGGGTCGCCGACCGCCAGGTCGTTGTAGGCAGGACGCAGGTCCCGGACATTGGTCAGGCCCAGTCGGTCGGCCAGTTGCCGCCGATAGTCCAGGGTCTGGCCAAACAGCATGCCGGTGTCGAGGAACAGCACCGCGATGTCGGGCTTAACCTTGGCCGCGATATCCAGCAGCACCGCCGACTCCGCCCCGAACGACGAGACCAGCGCCAGCTTGTCGCCAAAGGCCTCGACGGCGGCCTCAAGAATGGTTCGCGGATGGGCGTGTCGGAGCTCGGCGTCCAGGCGGGCGGTCAGGCTGCGGCTGTGGTCGAACGCGTCGTAGGCCAAGGTCATGCTTCCCGCTCCGCGTAGGCCGGCGCCATGCCGTCCGAGCCACGTTGGTAGGCGTGGCGGTAGCGACGGGACGCCGCCTGCCATTCGTTGGCGCTGGCGTCGTCGGCGGGTTCGAAGGCGTTGAACCCGGACCTGGCCATGTAGGTCGCCTGTTCGCGCAGCACGTCGCCGACGGCGCGAACCTGGCCCTTGTATCCGAACCGCTCCGTCAGCAACCGCGCGTTGGTGTAGGACCGCCCGTCCAGGTGCTTGGGAAACTCCAGGGCCACCACGGCCAGTCTCGGCAGGTCATAGGCTAGGGCCTCGACCTCCTCGTCGGACTTCAGGCGAACCCCGATCAAACGGCCCTCGGAGAGCAGCCGCTCGCCGTCAGTCTGGAAGCGTGTCAGCGAGATGATCACGTCGCCCGGCGGCAGCTCGACCTCGTCCGCGACCCAGGTGAAGGGGTCCTCGGCCCCTTTGGCGACACCGTCCTTCAGCTCAATGAGCTTCGGCATAGACGGCCTCCTTGAAGGGCGTGACGCCCGTGCGCCGGAAGGTGTCCAGGAAGCGCTCACCCGCCTGACGCTGGCGCAGATAGACCTCCACCAGGGTGTCCACCGTGTCGGCGACCTTGCCGTAGGGGAGCGCCGGGCCCAGCGCAGAGCCAAGCGACGCATCCTCCGCGCCCGAGCCGCCCAGAGTGAACTGGTAGAACTCCTCGCCCTTCTTATCGACGCCCAGGATGCCGATCTGGCCGACGTGGTGGTGACCGCAGGCGTTGATGCAGCCGCTGATCTTGATCTTCAGTTCGCCCACGGTCTCCGCCCGCTCGGCGTCGGCGAACTTCTCCGCGATCATCTGGGCGATGGAGATGGCCCGCGCATTGGCCAGGGCGCAGTAGTCCAGACCGGGACAGGCGATGATATCGCTGGCCAGATTGATGTTCGGCGTCGCGATGCCCGCATCGTTGAGGGCCGCCCAGACCGCCGGCAGGTCGTCCAGCCTCACATGCGGAAGCACCAGGTTCTGCTCGTGGGTCACGCGGATGTCGTTCTGACCGAAGCGTTCGGCCAGGTCGGCGACCGTTTCCATTTGCTCTGAGGTCGCGTCGCCCGGCGTGTCGCCAATGCGCTTCAGACTGATCTCGACGATGCCATAGCCCGGCGCCTTGTGCGGCTTGACGTAGTTGCGAGCAAACCGGGCGAGCGCCGGCGTGGCCGCCTTGGCGGCCTCGAACG
>JANPKX010000416.1:0-1699 GCA_031426235.1 Alphaproteobacteria bacterium
CGGCAGCGGCCAGGCGGCGACCTTCTCCGCGGGGGGCAGCGAGAACCCGACGCCCTTGAGTGCCGCGGCCGGCTCCAGGATCTGGTCCGGCGGGATGATCGAGATGCGCTGGCCCTCGCCCGCCAGCTCGGCCGGGCCATCGTCCTTCTTGTCGAACGGATTGAGCCGGCTGACGGTCGAGCAGCCGCTCAGCCCGAGCACCGCGATCATCAGCGCGGCGATAGTCGTGTGGCGGCGGATCATTGCGGGGCCGGACCTTCTGAAGGGGCGCCACCCAGCATGGCCGGATCGATCAGCGCGCCCGGGGGCAGGCTGGCGGCCTCTTTGACGATCAACGGCACGGCCTTGGCGGACCCGGCGTCGATCAGGGCGATCGCGGCCTGCGCGCGCGCCTGGGCGCCCTGCCCGGCATCCAGCGACTGGGAGATCAGCACGAACTCGCCGCGCGCGCCGCTGGCATCCCCGGCGTTGAGCTTGGCGAAGGCGAGCGCCTCGCGGGCCTGGACCCGGTAGGGCCGGCCCTCTTCCATAAGCGGCTTCAAACGCCCCTCCATGTCCTTCAGAGGCGCGGTGTCCAGCAGGGCGAAGGCGGATTTGAGGCGGGCGGAATCGGCGATCAGCGGGTCCGACGAGGCGGCGGCCGCCTCATCCAGCAGTGCGGCTGCGCCCTTCGGGTTCTTTGCATCGGCCTCGAGCCCGGCCAGATGCATCAGCGCCAGGGCCTTGTACCCCGCCGCCGGCGACTCGGAGACTTCGCTCCAGAGCGTCTTGGCCCGGGCGCGGTCGCCCCCGACGAAGGCATCCATGGCGGCGGCGTACTTGTCTGACGCCTCCGCGATCTGGCGGCCGCGGAAGCTGTCATAGCCCCAGTAGCCCAGCACCGCGATCAAGGCTGCGGCCGCGATGCCGAGCATCCAGGGCAGGAACCGGCGGGCAAGTTGCCGGTAACGGTCGGAGCGCAGCTGCTCTTCGACCTCTTCGAACAGATCCGACACTTAAGGAAGCTCCACGGCGCGACGGTCGCTTGACGAGGGGCGGAACCTATAGCGGCGCGCCCCGCGCCTCAAGCCGCGACGAGACGCCATCTGCTCGTAGCGGCGCAAGCCCCGAATCGCGCTCCACCCGAGCACGGCGGCCTGGGGTCAACGGGCGCCGCGGAGAGCGGCATGAGAACCTATCGCTTCGACAGCTTCGATGATCTGGACGCCCTGCGCCTGCGCGAGGAATCGGATCCCAGACCGCAGCGCGGCGAGGTCCTGGTCCGCGTCCGCGCCGCCGCGCTGAATTTCCGCGATCTGGCCATGCTGCGTGGGCGCTACCCGCGGCCGTGCCGGCCCGGACTGGTTCCCCTGAGCGACGCGGCCGGTGACGTGGTGGCTGTGGGAGACGGGGTGGAGGCGTTCAAGCCGGGCGACCGCGTCATGGGCGCCTTCCATCCGCGCTGGTTCGGCAGCGAGATGCCCTCGACCATCCAGCGCGACAGCTATGGCGCCGAGAGCGATGGCTGGCTCACCGAACTCAAGGCGCTGAGCCAGGAGGCTGTGATCACGATCCCCGACGCGCTGACCTTCGAGGACGCCTGCACCCTGCCCTGCGCCGGCCTGACCGCCTGGACCGCCCTAACCGGAGCCGTTCCGATCCGCGCCGGCCACACCGTTCTGATCCAAGGCTCCGGTGGCGTCTCGATCTTTGCACTGCA
>JANPKX010000417.1:0-1987 GCA_031426235.1 Alphaproteobacteria bacterium
GCATCACCCTCTTCGACACCGCGGACGTCTATGGCGGCACCAAGTCCGAAGAGTTCCTGGGCGCCGCGCTGGGCAAGCGACGCCACGACATTGTGCTGGCGACCAAGTTTGGCATGCCGGTCGGCGGCGATCCCAAGCGGCGCGGCGGCTCGCGCAAGTGGATCATGCAGGCGGTGGAGGACAGCCTGCGCCGGCTCGGCACCGACTACATCGACCTCTACCAGCATCACCAGCCGGACCGGGACACCCCGGTGGACGAGACCCTGCGGGCGCTCGACGACCTGGTGACCCAAGGCAAGGTCCGCTACCTCGGCAATTCCAACTACACCGGCTGGCAGATCGCCGACGCGGACTGGACGGCGGCCGGTGGGACCCGGTTCGTCTCGGCCCAGAACCTTTATTCGCTGCTGGAGCGCGGCGTCGAGGCCGAGGTGCTGCCGGCGTGCGAGCATTTCGGCCTGGGCTTCCTGCCGTTCTTCCCGCTCGCCTCGGGTCTTCTGAGCGGCAAGTACAAGCGCGGCGTCCCACCGCCGGAGGGGACACGGCTGGCAGCTTGGGGCGCGCGCGGCGCCCAGGCCATGAGCGACGCCAACTTCGACAAGGTCGAGGCGCTGGAGGCGTGGGCGCAGGAACGCGGCCATACCCTGCTCGAACTCGCCTTCGCTTGGCTTTTGGGCCACGGCGCTGTCTCGTCGGTGATCGCGGGCGCGACCACGCCGGACCAAGTGCGGACCAATGCGGCCACGGCGGGCTGGACGCTGACGCCCGACGAGGTGAACGAGGTCGGCAAGCTGGCGGCTTGATTATCCCTCCCTTAATGGGGAGGGACAGACCGCGAAGCGGTCAGGGTGGGGGTGTCGGGCTTGGCGCCGACGTCAGCATCCTGGCCCAGAGTTCCCCACCCTGTTCGCCTTCGGCGAACTGTCCCTCCCCATGAAGGGGAGGGAAAGGAGCGCAAATTGTACGATCTCCTCAAAGGCCTGCGCGTGGTGGAGGGCTCGGCCTTTGTCGCCGCGCCGACGTGCGGGCTTTACCTGGCGCAGATGGGGGCGGAGGTGATCCGCTTCGACGCGATTGGAGGCGGCCCTGACTTCCGGCGCTGGCCGTTGGCCGACAACGGGGCCAGCCTCTATTGGGAGGGCCTCAACAAGGGCAAGAAATCGATCGCCATCGACCTGGCGAGCCCGGCCGGCCGGGAGCTGGCTCAGCGGCTGGCCGCGGCGCCGGGCGAGGATGGCGGCTTGTTCGTCACCAACTTCCCCGCCGAGGGGTTCCTCTCCTACGAGAAGCTCAGCGCGCTGCGCTCCGACCTGATCTGCGTGCGCGTGATGGGCTGGGCCGATGGGTCGCAGGGCATGGACTACACGATCAACTCGGCCCTGGGCCTGCCGCTGATGACCGGACCGGCCGACGACGATCGGCCGGTGAACCATGTGCTGGCCGCCTGGGACCTGCTGACCGGCGCCTACTGCGCGTTCGGCCTGGTCTCGGCGCTGCTGGCGCGGATGCGGGGCGGCGGGGGGCGTGAGATCCGCGCGCCGCTGTCGGACATCGGGGCCGCCAGCATGGCCAACATGGGCTTCACCGCCGAGGCGATGCTGACCGGCCGCCAGCGCCCGCGCATGGGCAACGACGTGTTCGGCGCCTTCGGGCGCGACTTCACCACCCGCGACGGCGTCAAGCTGATGCTGCTGGCGATCACGCCCAAGCAGTGGAGCAAGGCGCTGGAGGCGCTGGACCTGGGCGCCGCCGTGGCCACGCTGGAGACCGAGCTGGGCGTTTCGTTCGCACAGGACGAGGGCCTGCGGTTCACGCACCGGGCGCGGCTCTATCCGCTGTTCGAGGCCGCCTTCGCGGCGAAGGACGCGGCGGCCCTGACGCCCGCCTTCGATGCGGGCGGCGTCACCTGGGGCAGCGACCAGACGCTCGAGGCGGCGCTGGAGGACTCCCGGCTACAAGGACAATCCGCTGTTCGAGCCCGTCCACC
>JANPKX010000418.1:0-3186 GCA_031426235.1 Alphaproteobacteria bacterium
CAGGTCTTTGACCCAGTTGACCCGCTCTTCCGAGATGCCGGCCGGGTCGTAGATGTAGCCTTCGGAGTCCGACAGGGTCAGCACCTTGCCGCCCAGCTGGTTCACCTTCTCGGCCGCGTGGGTGGCCACGTTGCCGGAGCCCGAGATCACCACCTTCTTGCCCTTGATCTCGTCCTTCTGCGTGGCGAGCATGTTCTGCAGGAAGTAGGTCGCGCCGTAACCGGTCGCCTCGGTACGGATCAGCGAACCGCCGTACTCCAGGCCCTTGCCGGTCAGCACGCCGGTGAACTCATTGGTGAGGCGCTTGTACTGGCCGAACATGTAGCCGATCTCGCGCGCGCCCACACCGATATCGCCTGCGGGCACGTCCACATCGGCGCCGATGTAGCGATAGAGCTCGGTCATCAGGCTCTGGCAGAAACGCATGACCTCGCTATCGGACTTACCCTTGGGATTGAAGTTCGAGCCGCCCTTGCCGCCGCCCATCGGCAGGCCGGTCAGCGCATTCTTGAAGGTCTGCTCGAAGGCCAGGAACTTCAGCACGCTCTCGGTGACCGAGGGATGGAATCGAATGCCGCCCTTGTAAGGGCCGATGGCATTGTTGTTCTGGACCCGCCAGGCGCGCTGAACGCGCACATTGCCATTGTCGTCCTGCCAGCAGACCCGGAAGCTGACCACGCGGTCGGGCTCGGCGATGCGCCGAAGGATCTGGGCTTTGTGATAGGCTTCCTTGTCCTGAATGAAGTCGAAGATGTCTTCGGCGACCTCCGTGACGGCCTGGACGAACTCCGGCTGTCCCGGGTTTCGGCGCTTCACGCCCTCGATAAAGCCGTTGAGATCGACGTGGTCGCTGACTGCCATGCTTTGCCCCCTAATGCCGGATGAACCCTCACCACGGCGCTTCGTCCCCGTAGAGCTAACTACGAAAACGGCGGCGACTTAAGCGCAAATTCCCCTCGTATGTCCAAGCTTGCTTTATGCCCCTTCACAAGTCGCCAGGATTTGCGACAACTCACAGGCTGGGATGGGGGCTACAACGATGACCAAGGCGTCTGATCTGTTCGTGCAATGCTTGGAAGAGGAAGGCGTGCTGCACGTCTTCGGGGTTCCGGGCGAAGAGAATCTCGACTTCCTGGACAGTCTCAGCCGCTCGACGAAGATCGAATTGGTCCTGACGCGTCACGAACAGGGCGCGGGCTTCATGGCGTCCACCTATGGCCGCCACACCGGCAAGGCCGGGGTCTGCGTCGCCACCCTGGGTCCCGGCGCGACCAATTTCGTCACCGCGGCCGCCTACGCGCAGTTGGGCGGGATGCCGATGATGATGCTGACCGGCCAGAAGCCGATCAAGAAATCCAAGCAGGGCCGGTTCCAGATCCTGGACGTGGTCTCGATGATGGGCCCGCTGACGAAATTCACGCACCAGCTCGCGTCAGCCGACAACATCCCCTCCAAGGTGCGCGAGGCCTTCCGCCTCGCTCAAGAGGAGAAGCCTGGCGCGGTCCATATCGAATTCCCCGAAGATATCGCCGACGAGCACACCGACGAAAAGCCGATGCCCAAGAGCAACGCACGGCGTCCGGTGGCTGACGAGAAATCGATCCGCGCCGCGGCCAAACGCATCGAGCAGGCCAAGTCGCCCATCCTGGTGATCGGCGCCGGCGCCAACCGCACCATGACCAGCCGGATGCTGACCCAGTTCATTGAGAAGACCGGGATACCGTTCGTCTCCACCCAGCTGGGCAAGGGCGTTGTCGATGAGACGAGCCCCAAGTTCGTCGGATGTGCAGCCCTCTCGGCCGGCGATTTCGTGCACCGCGCGATTGGCGCGGCGGACCTGATCATCAACGTCGGCCACGACGTGATCGAGAAGCCCCCGTTCTTCATGCAGCCCGGCGGCACGGAAGTGATCCACATCAACTTCCGGTCGGCCGAGGTCGATCCGGTCTATTTCCCGCAGTACGAGGTCATTGGCGATATCGGGAACGCCATCTGGCAGATCAAGGAAGACATCCTGCCCCAGGCCAGCTGGGACTTCTCGAAGATGTTCGCCGCCCGCGCGGCCGAGGTCGAGCATTCCGCCAAGTCGTTGGGCGACATGCGCTTTCCGATCTATCCGCAGTACCTGGTCGATCAGATCCGCAAGGCCATGCCGCAGGACGGCATCATCTGCCTGGACAACGGGGTCTATAAGATCTGGTTTGCGCGCAACTATCCGGCGCGGATGCCCAACACCGTGCTGCTGGACAACGCGCTGGCCACCATGGGCGCGGGCCTGCCCTCCGCGATGGCCTCGAACATGGTTTATCCGGACCGCAAGGTCATGGCGATCTGTGGCGACGGCGGCTTCATGATGAACAGCCAGGAAATGGAGACCGCGGTCCGCCTGAAGCTGAACATCACCGTGCTGATCCTGAACGACAATTCCTATGGCATGATCCGCTGGAAGCAGGCCAACATGGGCTTCAAGGACTGGGGGCTGACCTATGGCAACCCCGACTTCGTGAAGTACGCCGAGAGCTATGGCGCCAAGGGGCACCGTGTCGAAAGCGCGGCGCACCTGCCCGAACTGCTCAAGACCTGTCTCGACACGCCCGGGGTCCATCTGATCGACTGCCCCGTGGACTATTCGGACAACGATCTGATCCTGAACAAGCAGATCAAGGAATTGAGCGCGGCAATCTGAAGCCGGCCACAGGGAACCCGCGCAATGGCCGCTCTCAAAGAGTCGTATCCGCTCTATCTGGCGAATGAGGCCCAGACGCCAAACCTCGATCTGGAGGTGACGGACAAGTACACCGGCAAGGTGGCGACGCGCGTGGCTCTGGCCAACGCGGCGATCATCGACGCCGGGATCGCCGCCACCGTCGAGGCCGCCGAGCCGATGGCCAGGATGCCGGCCTATGCGCGCCAGGATGTGCTGGCGCACTGCGTCAAGCGTTTCCAGGAGCGGTTTGACGAGCTGGCCTATGCCCTGTGCATCGAGGCCGGCAAGCCGATCCGCGATGCGCGGGGCGAGGTTACCCGACTGATCGACACCTTCCGGATCGCCGCGGAGGAAAGCGTGCGGATGACCGGCGAGGTCCAACCCCTGGACATCTCGCCGCGCGCCAAGGGCTACCAGGGCATGTGGAAGCGGGTGCCGATCGGGCCGTGCAGCTTCATCTCGCCGTTCAACTTCCCGCT
>JANPKX010000419.1:0-5354 GCA_031426235.1 Alphaproteobacteria bacterium
GGCGGCCAGATGAACAATCCGGGGGCGGTCCAGCTCTTCCATCGGTTCATGACGCGCGGCTTTTCGGTGTTGCGGTACAACTTTAGGGGCGTCGGGCGCAGCCAGGGTGAGTTCGACGGCGGTATCGGCGAGCTCGCCGACGCGGCGACAGCGCTGGACTGGCTGCAGACCACCAACCCCGCCGCTTCCCAGTGCTGGGTGGCCGGCTATTCGTTTGGCGCCTGGGTGGGCATGCAACTGCTGATGCGCCGCCCAGAGACAGATGGCTTCATCTCGGTCTCGCCGCCGACCAACGCCTACGACTTCTCGTTCCTGGCGCCCTGCCCGGCCTCGGGCCTGATCCTGCACGGCCAGAACGACACCGTCGTGCCGCCCGTCGATGTGGAGCGCGTCGTCTCGAAACTCCGCACGCAGAAAGGCATCGTCATCGACTACGACGTGGTCGAGGGCGCCAGCCACTTCTGGATGGAGCACCTGCCGGAAGTCGAGCGGCGCGTCGGCGCGTACCTCGACAAGCGGCTGGAAGCCAATCCGGCCTAGCCAAGGTGACCGCGCCGGAGGATGCCATCCGCGCGCGGCGGAAGCTGACAAACAAGCTGATCGCGGCGCATCAGGCCCAACGCCTGCGGCCGTTCTTCGCCGCCGACGTGAAGCTGATCGTCGGCGACGGCGACTTGATCCTGGGTGCGGACGCCGTCATCGCCGCTTTCGCCAGCCAGTTCGCCGATCCGGCGTTCGGAACCTATATCCGCGAGACCGAGCGGGTCGAACTCGACCGGCTGGGCGACCGCGCCGCCGAGGCCGGCCGCTGGACCGCCCGCTGGACCGGCAAGCAGATGAGCGGGACCTACCTGGCCGTCTGGCGCAAGGTCACGGGCCAGTGGGTGATCGAGAGCGAGCTCTACGTCACCCTGTGACAATCAGGCGGCCGGCAGGCCGATCTCGAACGCTGCGCCCGGCCCGCTGTCCAACAGCTGGATCCGGCCGTGGCTGGCCGCGATCAGCGAGCGGGCGATGGGCAGGCCCAGGCCGGTGCCGCCCTCGGCGCGGCGGCTGGTGAAAAAGGGCTCGAACAGCCGGTCCCGGTCGGCCTCGGCGACACCGGGGCCGTTGTCCCTGACCGTGATGATGATCTCTGAGGGTCCGGCGCTGGCGTGGACCTCAACCCGGCTCGCGCCCGCCTGCCGCGCGTTCTGAAGCAGGATCTCCACCGCCTTTTCAATCGTTTCGGCCGGCGCCGCCGCAGCAGGGAGCGCAGCGGGCACGTCGACCACAATCTCGAACCCCGGCCGGCTCTCGCCGTCGACGGCGCAGCGCACAGGCTCTCCAACGTCCGCCGCCACGCCCGGGGCGGGGGTGGCCATGTCAGCGCGCGCGAGGTCGAGCAGCCGGGTCACCAGTTGCGACAGCCGCGCGCTGTCCCCGGCGATATTGTCCAGGAACCGCCGCCGCTCAGTCGGCGCCATGGTCTCAAAGTGGTCCTGCAGCAGTTCGACGGCGCCATTGATCCCCGCGAGCGGGGTCTTGAACTCGTGGCTGACGGCGGCGGCGAAGTCGCGCAGGTAGCGGCCGCGTCGCTCGATGCGCTCGGCCATGGCGCGGAAATCCTCGTACAGGGCGCGGACCTCGACCGCGGCGGTCCGCGGCGTGCGGGGAATGCCGCCCGCACCGCCCGCCACCTCGCGCGAGGCGGCGCTGAGGCGCTCGATCGGCAGGGTGACGCCACGCGCGATCAGGCCGGACAGCACCCCCACCAGGCCCAGGATGATCACGGCCGCGACCAGGAACTTGCCGCGATCCTCATACAAGCCCCGGAACAGCGCCCGAGGCGAGCGGGAGAGCAGCAGCACGCCCTCGACCTTGCCGGCCACCACGATCGGGCGTGCATGGTGCAGGCGAAGCCCCGACGCCTTGCTGAGCCACTCGAAGCGGTAACGCGGATGCAGATCACCATTGCGCCGAAGCACGGTTCGAGGCTGTCCCGCCAGTGCGGCGCGCACCTCGGGAAGCCGGGACAGGTCACCGCCAAGACCCACGGCGCTCACGACGATCCCCTGCCGGTCCAGCGTCACGACCGAGGCCGCGGTGGTGCGGACCGTGCGCTCGACGACCGGCGCCATGGCCGCCGCGATGGTGCGGGCGATCGGGTCCGGCGCTCGCGCCGTAGGACTGGGCTCCGGGCGTTCCGGCAGCAACTGGTCGCGACTGAGGTCGATGGTGGTCGCTTCCGGCCGGAAGTAGTCGTCTGGCGGCTCCTGCGGGCGCGGCAGGGGCGACGGCGCCCCGGGCCAGGTCTCCGCCGCCAGAGCCGCCAGGGCCGCGCCCTGGGCCACCAGCTCAGCCTCGGTCTGGCGGACCAGGGTGTTCTCGTAGACCCTCAGCGATATGGCCCCGATCGCCGGCATGGCGGCAGCGAACAGCAGCACGCTGAAGAGAATGGTGCGCAGCCGCAGCGCCGGCCACCACGGCGCGATCAGGTCCTTGAGCCGCTCGATCACGCCGCCTTGCCAAGGCAGGCGCCCAGGCGATAGCCGACCCCGGCGCGGGTCTCCACGACATCGTGGCCGCCGAACGCCGCGAACTTGCCCCGCAGGTTGCGCACATGGCTGTCGATCGTGCGGTCGGTGATGGCGAAGCCGGGACCGTGCAGGTGGTCGATGATCGCATCACGGCTGAACACCCGGCTCACGCCGCCCATCAACACCCGCAGGATCCCGAACTCGGTGACCGTAAGCGCGACCTCGGCCTCGCCCCAGCGGGCGATCCAGGCGTCAGGTTCCAGGGACAGCCGGCCGTGCCGCAGCGCGCCCACTGGCGTCGCCGCCGGCTTGGCCCGCGCCCGGCGCAGGATCGCCTGGATGCGCGCCACCACCTCGCGCGGGCTGAACGGCTTGACCACATAGTCGTCGCCGCCCAGCTCGATCCCCAGCACCCGGTCGATCACGTCGTCGCGCGACGACAGGAACAGGATCGGCAGATCGCCCTGGGCGCGGAGGCGACGGCACACCTCCAGTCCGTCCATCCGGGGCATGTTGATGTCGAGCACGACCAGATCCGGCGCCGCCGCGCCTACCGCGGCCAGGGCCGCCTCGCCATCCTCCGCCTCGCGTGCGCTCAGCCCCGCCTTCTCCAGGGCGAAAACCAGAAGCTGGCGGATGTGCGGATCATCGTCGACAACGAGGACGTGAGACATGGACGCATGATCAGCGCGCGCCGCGCAAGGTCAACGGCGCGCGCGAAATGCTTGTCGTGCAGTTTCGGTGCAGAGCCCCTCTATCAGGTCAGCTCCAGACCCTTCAGCTCACCCTCGGCCCGCCAGCCTTCCAGCACCTTCACGAAGGCCACCGGGCCGGCGCCATACGAGCCGTTCTGCTTGGCGATCACCTCGGGCTTGCCCTCGTTGTTGTAGTAGCCGGGCGTACATTCCTTGAGGAACCCCTCGCGCATGATCGACAGGTCGATGATGGTCTGCACCCAGGCCGCCTCGGCCTCGGCGCTGGGTTCCACCGTGCGCGCCTGACGGGCCTGGGTTTCCTTCATCAGGTAGGCGATGTGCTTGGACTGTTCGTTGATCATGTGCGGGAAATTGGCGGAGAATCCGGACTGCACGTTCGAGACGATGAAACAATTGGGAAAGTCGCGGGTCAGCACCCCGTGCAGCGTCTTGGCGCCGCCGGTCCACTTCTCGGTCAGCGAGCGCCCGCCCTTGCCGTAGAGCTCATAGCCCGACCGCCGGGTGAAATCGGTGCCGACCTCAAAGCCCGTGGCATAGATCAGGCAGTCGACCTCGTGTTCCTGGCCGTTGGCCACGATGCTGTGCGGCGTGATCCGGTCGACGCCCTTGCCCTTGGTGTCGACCAGATGGACGTTCGGCCGGTTGAACGTGGCCAGGTATTCGTCGTGGAAGCAGGGCCGCTTGCAGAACTGGTTGTACCAGGGCTTCAGCGCTTCTGCGGTCTGCGGGTCGGCGACAACGCTGTCCACGCGCGCGCGAACCTGTTCCATCTTCTTGAAGTCGGCGAGTTGCATCAACTCGGCGGGGTTGTTGACCGGCTCGCCGGCCTCAGCCTTGCGCCGCGCTAGCAGCAGGATGTTGCCGATGATGTCGGTCCAGCCGTCCTGCACCAGGTCCTCCTTGGCGAACCCGCCGGAGACCAGGGTGTTGAAGTTATCCATCCGGTACTGCTGCCAGCCGGGCTCCAGGCCCTCAGCCCACTGCGGATCGGTGGGCCGGTTGTTGCGCACGTCGATGGACGAGGGCGTGCGCTGGAAGACGTAGAGTTCCTTGGCCCATTCCCCCAGGTGCGGCACGCACTGCACCGCCGTGGCGCCTGTGCCGATGATCGCCACCCGCTTGTCCTTCAGCCCCGTGAGGCCGCCGTTCGAGTCGCCGCCGGTGTAGTGATAGTCCCAGCGGCTGGTATGGAAGCTGTGGCCCTCGAAGCTTTCGACGCCGGGGATGCCCGGCAACTTCGGCCGGTGAAGCGGTCCGTTGGCCATGACCACGAAGCGGGCCTTCAGCGCATCGCCCCGGTTGGTGCTGATGGTCCAGCGGGCCGCGTCCTCGTCCCACCGCATCTCCGTGACTTCGGTCTGGAACAGGGCCCCGCGATAGAGGTCGAACTTCTCGCCGATGGCCCGGCTGTGGCGCAGGATCTCGGGCGCGCGGCTGTATTTCTCGACGGGCAGGTAGCCCACCTCCTCCAGCAGCGGCAAATAGATGTAGCTCTCGATGTCGCAGGCGGCGCCCGGATAGCGGTTCCAGTACCAGGTGCCGCCGAAGTCGCCGCCCTTCTCGATGATCCGGATGTCGTCGATCCCGGCTTCGCGCAGCCGCGCCGCGACCAGCTGGCCGCCGAACCCGCCGCCGACCACCACCACCTCCACCTCGTCGCTCAGCGCCGCGCGTTCGAAGCGCTCGACGTAGGGGTCCTCGAGGTAGTGGGCGAACTGACCGGCGATCTCGACGTACTGCTCGTTGCCGTCGGTGCGTACGCGCCGGTCGCGCTCGGCGCGGTACTTGTCGCGCAGGGCGCCCGGGTCAAACCCCAGGTCCTCAGCGCCCGAAGTCTCCGGCTTGTCGTCGGCCATGGTTCTGCTCCCGCGATAGGTGATCGCGGTTCAGCGTGCCGAACAGGCGTTTGGAAGGCAAGGGTGACCGCGCGTCACGCTTTCTCTCCCCTTCATGGGGAGGGAAAAGTCAGGGCCGAACGATGCGCCCGCCGGTCATCGGCCCGGACACACCGGTGGTCGTCGGAAACGAGATCGGCAAACCCAGCAGCGTGCGGGCGGCCAGATAGGCGAAGGCTTCGGCTTCGATCGAGTCGCCGCGCCAGCCGTGGTCTTCGGCGGTC
>JANPKX010000420.1:0-2128 GCA_031426235.1 Alphaproteobacteria bacterium
GATGCCATCATCCACGTCGTGCGCGTACACCCCGACGAAGGCCTCGCCCGCCAGGGCGGCCCCCGCTGGGCAAAGCGCGAAGCCTGCCAGGACGCTAAGGATCAGCGTGCGGGCGCGCGGTATCGAGATGGCCAACCCCCGTTCTGATTTTCAGAGCCTATCGCACGCCTTCAGAGTCGCCCAGCAGGCAGGGGGCGGTCCGTAGAATAATGGACAGGTCGAACCAGAACGACTGGCGCTCCATGTATTCCAGGTCGAGCGCGACGCGGCGCCGCACGCTTTCTGCGGTGTCTACGGGTCCGCGCGAGCCATTGACCGCGGCCCAGCCCGTCAACCCCGGCTTGATCCGGTGGCGGTGTGCATAGGTCTCAACCAGCTTGGAGGCTTCGGCCCCGCCGCTCAGCATCCCGATCGCATGAGGACGGGGCCCGACAACCGACATTTCGCCGCTGATGATATTGAAGATCTGAGGGAGTTCATCCAGGCTGGTCTTGCGGATGAACTTGCCGACCTTGGTGATGCGATCGTCATCGGCGCTGACCTGCCGGGCGGCCTTGAAGTCCGAGGCCTCGACCCGCATCGAGCGGAACTTCCAGACGGTGATCTCCTCGTTCATGTAGCCGTGTCGCTTCTGACGGAAGAAGACCGGTCCCGGGCTGTCCAGCCGGATCGCGATCGCGACCGCCGTCATCAACGGCGCCAGGGCGATCAGTCCCAGCACGGAAATGACCAGGTCCAGCGCACGCTTGGTCGCCAGGTAGCCGGACCGGTGCGTGGCGCCCGTCATCTGCATCAGGTGGAAATCGGCGATGCGGCCGACCGCGTTGGACTCGATGTCGTCGTCCGCGTCGTCCAGCAGGAGCGAGATCGGATTGGGGATAGGCGCCATGCGCTGCAACAGCTGTGCGACCCGGGCGCTGGCCTTTGGCGGCACCGTGATGACGATGCGGTCCACAAAGGGGAGAATGCGGTGGTCGATGAGATCGGCGGTCTTGCCCAACACAGGCACGCCGCGGATCTGAGGGCCGACCCGGTCGCGCCGGTCGTCGAAAATGCCCAGGATGTTGACGTCTCGGGTCCGGATCGCCCGGCGGATGAGGCGCTCGGCGGCCGGCGTGCCGCCGACAATAATGATATTGAGGGTCAGTAGACCCTGACGACGCAGTCTGCTGAGCACGGCGCCCCAGGCGATATGGGTCGCCGTGAGGGCGGCAGCGGCTGCGGAGACCCAGATCGCGCAAGCGATGGCCGGGAACGCAGGATCCAAAAGCCCGCGAAGCGCGCCCGCAGCCCCGCCCGCGACAGCGGCGGCGATCAGCAACCGCCCAAAGCGTCGGCGAAGGCGCTCGCGCGCGCGCATCTCGTAGGCGCCAGTCGCCACCAGAAGCGCGATGGCGATCTACGGCGCTCCGAACGCCATGACCTGCGGCATTGCGAAAGCCTGGTGCGCCACCAGCGACGCGAACAACAGGGCCATGCCATCCCCGAACTGGAACAGCCGAGCCAGCCCCGCCCCTGACACCCGGGTGCGAACGCTCTGCAGGCGCTCTGGCCGCAACGGGCCACGCTGGTGCTCCGATGGCGAGACTTTGATATCGGGAACGGCGCTATGAGCGCCCGTGTCGTCCGCCATTCTGGCCTTCCAACAGCTGAGAAGCCAGACCTTAGCGACCAGCCCTGAGCGTTCGGTTAACCCAAGCGATCGGCTCAGTAGGCCCGGGTGTCGGCGAACACCAAGGGGATGGTCTGCAAGGCGATCTTGAGGTCCAGGCCAAAGGTCCAGTTGTCGATGTAGGCGTTGTCGGCCTCGACACGATCGACGATGGCCTGCAACGCCCTGACCTCACCGCGAAACCCGAGAACCGCCGCATGGCCCGTGAGACCCGGACGGGCGCGGAAGCGCAGCGCATATCCCGGGGCCAAGCTGCCCCACAATTCGTCATGCGCGACGGCGTGTGGCCGCGGGCCGATGAGCGACATGTCGCCGCGAAGCACGTTCAGCAGTTGCGGCAGTTCGTCGAGGCTGAACTTGCGCAGGATGGCGCCCAGGGCCGTGACCCGTGCGTCGCCGCGGGTTGCCTGTCGGACCGTCTCGCCATCCTCGGCGACGGTCATCGTGCGGAACTTG
>JANPKX010000421.1:0-3783 GCA_031426235.1 Alphaproteobacteria bacterium
CCACCTTCGAACCCTGAGATCGTCACGTGGTCGGCCCGCGCCTTGGCGACGCCGGCGGCGACCGTGCCCACGCCCACTTCCGACACCAGCTTGACCGAGATC
Source organism: Alphaproteobacteria bacterium (assembly GCA_031426235.1). GTDB lineage: Bacteria > Pseudomonadota > Alphaproteobacteria > Caulobacterales > Caulobacteraceae > Phenylobacterium. Next base: position 103 of record JANPKX010000421.1, read on the forward strand.
CGCGCGACCGGATTGACCGTCTTCAGGTCGTGGATCAGCTGGGCCAGGTCTTCGATGGAGTAGATGTCATGGTGCGGCGGCGGACTGATCAGCCCCACGCCAGGCGTCGAGTGCCGCACGCGCGCGATGTTGGCGTCGACCTTGTAGCCGGGCAGCTGGCCGCCTTCGCCGGGCTTGGCGCCCTGGGCCATCTTGATCTGGATGTCGTCGGCGTTGACCAAATACTCGGTGGTCACGCCGAACCGTCCTGAGGCGACCTGCTTGATCGCCGAGCGCATGGAATCGCCGTTGGGCAGCGTCACGAACCGGTCGGGTTCTTCCCCGCCCTCACCGGTGTTCGAGCGGCCGCCGATGCGGTTCATGGCGATGGCCAGCGTGGTATGAGCCTCGCGGCTGATGGACCCGAACGACATGGCCCCGGTCGAGAACCGCTTGACGATCTCCGACGCCGGCTCGACGTCCTCCAGCGAAACCGCGACCCCAGGCGTGAACCGCATCAGGCCGCGCAGGGTCAGCAGGCGCTCACTCTGCTCGTTGATCGCCGCGGCGAACTTGACGTACTCGTCCGGCAGGTTGCCTCGGACCGCATGCTGCAGGCCCGAGATGGATTCCGGCGTCCAGGCGTGAACCTCGCCACGCAGGCGCCAGGCATACTGGCCGCCGACATCCAGCATGGTCTTGTAGATCGGGTTGTCGCCGTAGGCGTCGCGATGGCGGCGCACGGCCTCCTCGGCCACCTCGATCAGGCCGACACCTTCGATCGTGGTCGCGGTCCCAGTGAAGTAGGCCTCGATCAGTTCAGAAGACAGCCCGACCGCATCGAAGATCTGGGCGCCGCAATAGGACTGGTAGGTAGAGATCCCCATCTTGGACATCACCTTCATGATGCCCTTGCCCACCGCCTTGACGTAGTTCCTGCGCGCCTCGTAGGCCGAAACGGCGAGGCCGTTGCGCACCCGGATTTGTTCCAGCGTCTGGAACGCCAGGTAGGGGTTCACCGCCTCGGCGCCATAGCCCGCCAGGACGCAGAAGTGGTGCACCTCGCGCGCCTCGCCGGTCTCGACGACGAGACCGGTCTGCATGCGCAGGCCCTGTCGGATCAGGTGGTGGTGGACCGCCGCGGTCGCCAGGGCGGCCGGGATCGGGATGCGATCTGCTGAGGTGCCCCGGTCCGACAGGATGAGGATGTTGTTGTCGGCCAGGACGCTGTCGGTGGCTTCGCGGCACACACGGTCCAGCGCCGCCTGCAGCCCCGCCGCGCCGTCGTCCGCCGGCCAGGTGGCGTCGATCGTCGCCGTGCGGAAGGCGCCGTCCAACAATTCGCTGACCGCGCGGATCTTGGCCATATCCTCGTCGGTGAGGATGGGCTGAGCGACCTCGAGGCGCTTGTGGGTACCCGCCTGACGGCCCAGCAGGTTCGGCCGGGGCCCGATCATCGAGACCAGGCTCATGACCAGCTCCTCGCGGATCGGATCGATCGGCGGGTTGGTGACCTGCGCGAAGTTCTGCTTGAAGTATTCGTAGATCAGCTTGGGACGGCTCGACAGCACCGCGATCGGGGTGTCGTGGCCCATGGAGCCCAGCGGGTCGTCCCCGTCCTTCGCCATCGGCTCCAGGAAGAAGGCCAAGTCTTCCTGGGTGTAGCCAAACGCCTGCTGGCGATCCAGCAGGGTGTCCGGGTCGTTCGTTGCCGCCTGGGCGCTAATGTTGTCGAGGCTGAGTTCCTCGAGCTTGAACTGGGTCTCGGCCAGCCACTCCTCATAGGGCTCGGCTTCGGCGAGGGTGCGCTTGATCTCCTCGTCCTCGATGATGCGGCCCTCTTCCATATCGATGAGCAGCATCTTGCCGGGCTGAAGCCGCCACTTGCGGACGATGCGCTCCTCGGGAACGTCCAGAACGCCAACCTCGGAGGCCATGATTACATGGTCTTGGTCGGTGATGACGAAGCGGGCGGGCCGCAGGCCGTTGCGATCCAGGGTCGCGCCGATCTGGCGACCGTCGGTGAAAGCGACGGCGGCGGGCCCATCCCAGGGCTCCATCAGCGCGGCGTGATACTCGTAGAAGGCCTTGCGCTTGCCATCCATCAGCGGGTTGCCGGCCCAAGCCTCCGGGATCAGCATCATCACGGCCTGGGCCAGCGGGATGCCGCCGGCGACAAGGAGTTCCAGCGCGTTGTCGAGGCAGGCGGTGTCCGACTGCCCGTGCGGAATCAGCGGCCACATCTTGTTAAGGTCGGGACCCAGCAATTCGCTTTCCAGCGAACGGCGACGGGCGTTCATCCAGTTCACGTTGCCGCGGACGGTGTTTATCTCGCCGTTGTGGGCAATGTACCGGTAGGGGTGCGCCAGCTTCCACGACGGGAAGGTGTTGGTCGAAAACCGCTGGTGGACCAGGGCCAAGGCGGACTCGCAAGCCGGGTCGCGCAGGTCGACGTAGAAACTGCCCACCTGGTGGGCCAGCAACAGGCCCTTGTAGACCACCGTGCGGGTCGACAGCGAGGGCACATAGACATTGACCAGATCCGGCAGGCCGCGCTTTGCGGCCACTTCGGCAAGCGGGTTCTGGAACTGCTTGCGCACGGCCAGCAGCTTACGTTCGTGGGCGTCCTGGTCCTTGATGGACGGCCCGCGGCCGATGAAGGCCTGCCGGATCACCGGCATCGAGGCCAGAACGGCCTCGCCCAGGCCCGTGGTATCGGTCGGCACGTCTCGCCAGCCTAGCAGGGGCTGCTTCTCGACCCGCAGGAAGTGTTCGAACTGCTCAAGCGCGGCGGCCCGGCTAAGGGCGTCCTGCGGCAGGAAGCACATGGCGACCGCGTAGTCTCCCGCCGGCGGCAGATCGACGCCCTCAGCCGCAGCCCAGGCGCGATAGAGCCCATCGGGGATCTGGATCAGAATCCCGGCGCCATCGCCGACCAGCGGATCGGCGCCGACCGCGCCACGGTGATCGAGGTTTTGCAGAATCTGCAGGCCCGACTGCACGACCTCATGAGATTTGCGGCCTTTGATATTCGCCACAAAGCCCACGCCGCACGCATCGTGCTCGTTTCTGGGGTCGTACAGGCCTTGCCGGACCGGCGGGGTCATCGCACTCTCTCGAACAATCTACGTCTCTCACACAAGCACGCGCAAACGCGGCCCGAAGCCTCGAGGGAGGAGGACCGTGCGTGAGTTCGAGGGCATTTACCCGGCATGATCGTCCCTTGTCGATGGGCCTGACGTGCGGGCCGGGGTAGAATCTCCCCGTTGACCGCGCCCCGGTGGGGGCAGCCGTCACCGGCCTGTCAAATTGAAGGCTTAGCGCTTGGGCGTTTAGAGTGGATTCGGAGGCCCGCGGCAGCCGCGGGGACAGACCCGCATGTGGCTGGACGTCGAATCTATACCGCAGCCTGTGGCCACGGCCTCGCGCCCTGCGGCCGAGGTCTACTATGGCGGCCCCGACCAGCCAGCCGGCGCGCTGCGTGAACTGCTGAAGGCCCGCATCGAGGCCGCGCCGCCCGGCAGCGAGATCACCTGGGCCACCTACTACTTTCGCGATCAGGCGCTGGCCGAGGCACTCGTGGCCGCCCAGCGGCGGGGCGTTAAGGTCCGCGTCCGCCTGGAGGCCAGCCCGCGACGCAGCGGCGCCAACGATGTGGTCATCCAGACGCTTCAAGCCGGCCTTGGACCTGGGTTTCGGCTG
>JANPKX010000422.1:0-2012 GCA_031426235.1 Alphaproteobacteria bacterium
CCGCGCCTCCCGGGATTTTCAAAGAAGGATTGAGCCTTCAGGTTCAGGCGGTGAAGGCGCCCACCGCGCGGCGACGGCGCAGCAGCGCGCCCGCCCCGCCAAAGCCCATGATCATGAACGCCCAGGTCGTGGGCTCAGGGACCACCGCGATGCCGAAGCGGATGTCGGACAGGCCGGGGTTCACGCCGTTGGCGGCGAGCACCTTGTACTGAACGTAGCGGGTTGTCAGGCCACCCAGCGAGGCGGTGTAAAGGAAGTCCGACGGCTGGGTCGTGGACCCCGGCGTGGGCCGGTCAAACACGAGGGCCGAGCCGATGGCGCTGGTGAAGGCCGCGTCGTTGAAGCCCTGGATCGAGAACCGGGTGGTGTAATCGAAGAGGCCGCCGAAGAAGACGTTGTTGGGGCCGCCGGACGTGACGCGGTCGGTCACATAGGCCTCATCCAGGGCATAGACCGCGCCCAGGTCCAGGTTGAGGAAGGCGTTCGGGCCTTCCTGGAGGGCGGCCCAGTCGCTGATCTCGAAACCGAGATCCTGGTCGATGGCGTCGGCCGCGGGATAGTCGGGGAAGCTGGAGCTGGCGGTCGCGCTGACCGGGACGATCACGGCTGCGCCCGCGGTCGAGGCGAAGCCCAGAACCAAGGCGGCGGCGAGCGGAAAGAAGGCTTGTGACATACGCATGGTGAAGTCCCCTTGGCGGCGCCCACGCGCCGTTCTCTCAGAAGACTAATGAGCGGGGCAAAGAGTTCCGCTTGCCGATGCAAATGGCTTCCGCTTGGCTGCGATCGCGTTGAGCTCTCCCGATACCAAGGGATGACTGGCGTCGGCTGTCGCGTTTCCCGGCCAAGCGCCTCTATAGTGAAGCTGCCGCAGAGAGGTTCGGACGTTGAAGTTCCTGATCGTCGACGACCATGCCGTGGTGCGCGAAGGCCTAGCCGCCGTACTGCTCCAGGCCGAGCCGGGCGGCATCGTCGTGCAGGCCAAGGATTGCGCCTCGGCGCTGGCCTCTGCGGCTGAGCATCCCGATACGGACATCGTCCTGATGGATCTGCGGCTTCCCGACGCCCAGGGGCTCTCGGCCGTGCAGGATTTCATCACGCGCTTCCCAGGTCTGCCTGTGATGGTGGTGTCGTCTTCAGAAGATACGGCGGACGTACGCGAAGCGCTGGGCCTGGGCGCGCTGGGCTACGTGGCCAAATCCGCCAGCGCCGCCACGCTGCTGGGCGCGATCAAGCTGGTTATGGGCGGCGATGTGTACGTGCCCGCCGTTCGTCGTTCAGGACCTGAGTCGAGGCCCCCGCCAGGGCGCCGGCCGCCTCGACGGCCTTACGGCGCGGCAGCGCGTGGTGCTGGACCAGGTCTGCGCCGGCGCCTCGAACAAGCAGATCGCCTTTACGCTCGGCGTCACCGAAGGCACCGTCAAGGCGCACCTGACAACGATCTTCAGGGTGCTGGACGTGGCCGACCGCGCCCAGGCGATCCGCCTGGTTCGCGCCGCGCCAGCGGACTCAGGCGCGGGCGGCTGACGCGCGGAGCATCTGACCCACGGTCGCGCGGAGGCGCCCGTGCGGCGTCGGCTTGTTGAGCACGGGATACCCGCTGGCTTGGGCCAGGGCCATGCGGTCCTGCTCAATGTCGCCGGTGATCAACAGGGCCGGGATGTCGTAGCCCAGCGTGGCGATGATCCGGCGAATGGCATCGGGACCCCGCTCACCGCCCTTCAGCCGGTCATCGCAGATAATGAGGTCCGGCGGCGTTTCTTTGCCCAACTGCGCGAGGGCCTCGTCCCCGGAGGCCGCCATCATGACGCCGAGGCCCCAGGTGCTCAGGACAGCCGCCATCGCGTCGCGGATCGCCGGCTCGTCGTCGATGACGAGGACCTTTCCTGCCGGAAGGGCGCCGAGCGCGGTCCGGTGGATCGCGGCAGGCGAGCTTTCGCCAGGCGCACTCCTGGGCAGCGTCAAGCGGAAGACGCTGCCGCGAGCCGGTTGAGAACGCATTTCGAGAGCGCCGC